>NZ_VISW01000010.1:0-268629 GCF_007827635.1 Micromonospora sp. CNZ296 | reverse complement strand
CCAGCATCAAGCCCGAGCTCGACGATCGCACTACACACGCCGCCTCAGCCTCGAACTTCAGCCATGATCCCCAAACGGCGGCTGCCGTACTAGCTGTCGCGCGTCGGCGATCGCCGCTTCGGTGAACTGCCGCGTAGCACTGGTGCGTTGAGCGACCAGCACCAGGACCTGCTTGATGCTCTCCAATGCCTGCAGCAGCGGCCCCGGCTGCCCGCCCTGCAGGACCATGGCGACGAGCTGCTGCGCCTCGCGGACCTGGGCGATGGCACCTGTGGTTGCGTCACGGGCGCTGTCAGCCGCGCTCACCACGGGTGCCAGCGCGGCAATCGTCTCCTGCGGGGTGGCCTCGCGGGGCACCGCAGCGGTTGCCTTCGCCGCCTCACCAACCGACCCGGTGAGGCTACCCCGGCCGTCCTGGATCCCGTTGATCGCCTTCCGCACCCGGACCATGCCCGCAGCTACTGCGGCGAAGCCGGCGCCCGCGGCCCGCACTGTGACCTCTTGGGCCTGACTGTCAGCGGCGGCTGCGAGTCCCCGCGCGCGCTCCACGCCGGCCATCAGTGCGCGGAACTCACCGGCGATCTTCTCGATGTGCGACACGAAGCACACTCTCCCAGTCGGAGACAGCGAAGGTCTTCGACCGCTGAAGCTACCGGGGCGCCCTCGGGGTTACCAGATGCTGCTGGGATGCGGCTGCCGGGGCCCGGGGTGGTTGTTGAACCGACCGACTCAGTGTGGTGGCTTTTCGTCGCGCCGCTGGGTCGGTGTTCTGGTCAGGGCTGAAAGTCGTCGTGGACGGTGACCCGGGACAGCTCGTAGCTGTCGGCGGTGCGCCAGTAGTGCATGCGGCGGGCGGAGGCGGTGCCGCGTTGCAGGGCGACGCGCCAGCAGGTCGCCCCGTCCGGGCGGGTGAGGTAGGGGCTGCCGTTGCTGCCGGTGCGCAGTTGGTGCAGGTCCCGGCCGGCGAGGTGCGGTGCCTGGCCGGTGAGGACCTCGACGACGACGGACACCACCTTGGCGCGGCTGACGCCGTGCAGGGTGTTCAGGGAGGTGAGAAAGCCGGGCGCGAGGCGGTAGTCGGCCAGCGGCTTGTCGGCCTTCTCGGCGGCGGGAATACGTCGTGCCCACTCGGTGTAGACCTCGTGGCGGAACTGGTCCTCGTCTTGGAGGAACGCCGGACCGTCACTGCCAGGGTGGTCGCCGACCTGGTCGCTGCGACTCTGGTGGCCGCGCAGCTGCTTGACCGCGTGTTGGCGGGCCAGGTCGGCGGTGCGGTAGCGGGTTTGCAGATTCTCGATGCGCTGGTGTGCCCGGGCGAGTTCGTCCTGCAGGCTTGCGGCGTGCACCCGCAGTGCCTCCAAGTCCCGCTCGGCGTTCTCCCGCGCCGCCCGCTCGGCGTGCAACGCCGCGCGGTCGGTTGCGGCACGTGTCAGCGCGGCGGGACCCGGCACGGCGGCCGCGGGTGTGCCCGCCGGACCAGCCGGCGGGGGCACCGGTGAGTGACCGCGCGCCAGGTCCAGGGGTATGGCCTGCCGCGGCACCCCGGCCACCGGGGGAAGCGGGGCCGCAGCGCGCGTCTGGGCGCGGGCGACGGGCATCTCGTTCGCAGGTGGCGGCAGCCAGGGCGGCCCGTCCGGCAGCAGGCTGGGCGCGGGCACGGGCGCCTCGCCGTCGACGGTGTCGACCCGCAGCCTCAGCTCGGCGGCGTCGAGGGCGGTGATACGGGCCGCCACGGTCTCGCCGGTGGTGAACAGCTCGCCCATCGAGTCCTGCGGATTGGCGGTGACCGCGTCCCGGTGCACCTCGACGGTGACGCCCGGCAGTAGCCGCAGCGTCACCGTGTCGGCGGTGACCGCGACGACGTCGGCCCAGACCACGTCCCCGACCCGGTAGGCGTCGACCACGGCGGCGCGCGCCACAACGGGGGAGGCAAAGCGCAGCCCCGCGCGCAAGTCGAGACGCCGCGACGCCGGGTCGTAGAGCCCGGTGACGTGCTGCCCCTTGGTGAGGACGCGGTGCAATGGCACACCGGCAACGGTCAGCTCCTCCCACACCGAGGCCATCATCGCGTCGTCCAGCCGGACCAGTGCCCGGGAACCGACGATCCCCTCCACCGTGCCGCTGCGCTGCTGGGCCTGCTGGCTGGTGGCCAGCGGCCCCAGGCCGGCCGCCGCCGCGGCGGTGAGGGCGTCGCCGACGAGTTGGCCGGTGACCCGTTCCCGGTCATCACGGGAGTAGGCGAACCGCAACCGGGCACGACCGGGGTCTGTGATCCAGTCGCCGCTGACCGGATACACCCGCCCGGCACCCCCGTACACCTGGGTCGAGGGCGGCATCGCGTGGGAGAACGCCCAGGACAGGCCGCTGGTGGGCAGCACCACGACCTCCGCCAGACCGCTGACCGCCTCGGCGACGGCGTCGGGATCGCCGAACGGCTCCGTCTGCCCGGATGGGATCGTGACCACCACCACCGGCCAGCCCCGCCGCGCATTTACCAGCCAACCCGCCAGTTGCGCTGCTTCGGCTTCCGACCTGATCCGACGCACTCGCGACGGTGGTGTCCTGACGGCGGTGGTCATGGCCGCGCTCCGCGCGCGGTCACCGCGGCTCGAGAAGCAGCCTTCGCACCCGCAGGTCCGCGACGTGCGCCTCCGGCGGCGATTGGGGGTCGTGATCCGCGCGGAATGGCTGCCCGCCGGCGCTGAGACGCAGTGGCGTCTGCACCAAGGGCGCCCAGATCCGACGGCCGCGGACCTGCACCTCGTCGACTAGGGCGGCGCCAACCGCGCCGGCGACGCCGGCTTTCGCGGTGGCCCCCGCCTCGGTGGGCTGCCCGACGCGGGAGAGCACGTAGCGTGGGCGCGCGACGCGCACCACTGCGGCAGGCGCCGCCGGCCCGGAATAGTCGCTCACGCCATACAGTCTGTGACCCCTACGCCACCGACACCAGTCATTGCGGCTTACGGCATCCCCGGCCACCTCTCGCGACCGCAGTGCAGCCGTGCGGGCGCGGAAGTTTGTGGAGCGATCTTTTCCGATCTGGACACGCCAGAGCCTCCGTGATCGAGTGAGCACTTCGAGCAGAATGGAGACGCCGGTGGAGCGACTCAAGGGTTGGGCTGCCTACAACGCCAGTAGCGAGCCAGGCCGACAATGGCAGCTCGGAAACCCCGGATCCATGGCGCGGCACGACCAAGTACAGGACGCCGAGAGCAAGCACTCTTCGGATGAATACAACGTCCTGTTCCTTCCCGGCGGGGCTCCAGCCGACCAAATCGGCAACCTGGTCGCATGGTGCCCAAGGCTTGATTCGGTTGTCGTTCTCAAACGCGGAACGACACTCCGGACTGCCCAGGCAGCCATGCTGACACCGGAGCCACGCCTTGGGACGTTGCAGGCGATCTTTAGTTCCCTCGAATCCACCGACTCGCCCCCGCTGCCCTAGTGCCGCGTCAGGCAAGGTTTGCCTCGTTCCTGTCAGACTGCTCAGGTGATCGTCAGACTTGCGGGAGAGCAAGACTTCCATGGCTTCCTTGATCTGGCGGCCCAGGTCGAGTGCTGCTTCGGTCCGATGGTCGAGGATCTCGCCTTTCATGACGCTGTGCGCAAGCACGTTCGTCGGTCCACGGCGCTCGTCGCTGTTTCCTCGGAGCCGGATCTCCTGGGTGGGCTGTTATTCGCGGCGAAGGCCCCGTCCTACCACGTCCACTGGCTTGTCGTGTCGGAGCGGTCACGGGGGAAGGGCGTCGGTCGTGCGCTGATGGCGGACGCAATGCGCAGGTTCGTGCGGGGCCCAGGCACCGTTGAGGTGGTCACCTTCGGGGCCGATCACCCTGGTGCTTCCGTCAGCGGTGCACGCATCTTCTACGAACGCCTTGGTTTCGCCCCTGCCGAGGCTGTTGATCCGGGTCCGGAAGGTGGTTCCCGGCAGGTCTTCCGCCTGGCCGCCACCTGATTCATGCGACGCTGGCCCGGTGACGACGTTGTGCAGGCGCTCGTCGGCGGTGTGATTGTTCCGCCAGATGATGTAACGGCGGATCATGCTGCCCTGGGCCTTGTGGCTGGGGTGGCCGGTGCCGTCGAGGGTGAAGTAGCGCAGGGCGGCGAGCGTCTGGCGCAACGACTGGCTTGCTGCGCCTGTCACCGGTCCTCACGGGCATGCACATGTTGGCGCGCGGCGCAGTCCTGCCATATCCGCCCGAGGTGGCTGATCATCCGGGCTGTCGCCGGATGCCCGGGGTGGGCACGGCGGTGAGCGGTGATGGTGTCGGCGAGCAAGTCGCGGGCGCGGGTGCAGTGACCAAGGTCGTGCAGGACGACAGCGAGGCTGGCCTGGGTGGCGAGGGTGGGGTGGGCGTCGGGGCCGGCGGTGGTCGCGAGTTGCTCGGCGAGGTGGCGGTACAGGTGGTATGCCCTCTGGTGGTGACTTGCGAGCCGGTGGGCGGTGGCGAGGATGTGCAGGCCGGCCAGGGTCGCAGCGGCGGTGGGGCCATGCAGGTGGGTGCGGGCTTGGTGGGCGTAGGTGGCCCAGCGGATCGCCGCCGTGGGGTGTCCGAGGCGGATGAGCACCTCGGCGTGCAGGTGGGCGGCGTCGGCGTGTACCGGGTCGTCGGGAGCGGTGGTGGGGTCGACGGCGGAGAGGACCGCGTGCAGCAGCTCTCGGGCGTGCGCCGGATTCGTGGCGGTGAGGGCGCGGGCGAGGTCGAGGTGCTCGGTGAGCGGCGCCGTGCTGGCGACGACGGGGCGCCAGGCGATGCGCAAGTCGGCGGGGTGGCGGCCGGCGGTGACGCGGCTGATGATCCTGCCGGCGCAGGCAGCGGCCGTCTCCGTGTTGTGGGGATGTGCGACGGCGGCGGGCACGATGTGCGGTGCGTTGCGCAGCACGGCGCGACCAATCATGTCGACGATCCGCGCGGCGGGCAGGGCTGGGCGGTGGCAGTCGGGTGGGCAGTCGTAAGCCACCTTCGCGTCAAGCGTGAGTACGGCGGTCATGGGCCGGCGGCAGATTCCGCACCACAACAGGCCTGGCGGTAGTGACAGTGCGTGGGGGTCGTCGCTGTCGGCTCGCTCGTCGGTCACGGTGGCGATCGTGCTGGTGGTCGCGGGGCGGGCGTTGGTGACCCACTGCTGCACGAGCCGGCGGTGCAGGTTGAGTTCCTGGGCGACGGCGGTGACGGCGCGGTGGCTGCCGGCCGCGCGCTGTTGCTGAACGCGGGTGACGGCGGAGTCGATCAGTTCTTGCGGGTACTTGCGGGGGAACGGCATGTCGGCGGGGTCCTCGGGCAAGGTGTAGGTCAGCTGCTCGGGTGGAGGTTCGGCGTCGCACTGTGCGCTGTTGGCCGGTGGGTGCAGACTGCCTCGTGGTCGTGACGGGGCGGCCGGGTCGCCGCATGCTGCACCTGCTGGCGCAGCGGGTCGGGGTGGGAACGGGCCAGGTGCAGGGCTTGCCGGTAGTGGTCGGTGGCGAGGTGGGGTTCGGCGCAGTCGCGGTACATTCCCGCCAGCCGGGTGAGCATCCGAATCGTCAAGTCGTCGGCGTCGCCGACGTGGCCGCGGCGGGTGCGCCAGGCGTCGGTAAGTTCGCCGTGGGCGGTGGCGCAGAACCCGGCGCGGTGCAGCGCGGCGGCGAGGTCGGCTCTGGCGGCGAGGGTGCGGACGTCGTGTGCACCGCCGACGGAGGTGAGGGCGGCGGTCAGGTCGCGGTAGCAGGCGGCAGCGGGGCGGGGACGGCCGCAGGCGAGTAGCGCTGCGGCGAGGACGCCGAGCGCGCGTACCGTCGTCGGGTGCTCGGGGCCGTGGTGGTGGCGGCTGCGGGTGTGCGCCCAGCCGGCCCAGTCGGATGCTGCGGCGGCGTGGCCTGTGCCGGTGAGGGCGTGGGCGTAGAGGACCGCGGCGTCCACGGCTGCCGCGGGGACCGCGCCGGGGCGGACCTGCGCCAGCGCGGGTCGCAGCAGCGCCGCGACCGCCCCGAGGTCTCCAGCGGCGGCGAGATCCTCGGCCCGCACGATCATTTCCTGCAGTGGCACGATTGCTGTCACCGGGCGGATGCCTGCCTCACGCGCCGCCGCTGCCCCGGGTCGGGGCGTGGACCGCGGTGGCGGCACGACAGGCGGTTGTAGGCGGCTTGGGGGCAGTCCCTGGGCACGAGGCCGCGGTCGGGTCCCTGTTCGCCGCGTCCCTGCGCCGCGGTGATGGCCTGATTGTCCCCGCCGCTGCCCACGGCACCGGCGCGAGCTGCTGGCGCGGCGTTGCGGGCGGGCGGAAGCGTGCAGCGCATGGCGTCCCTTCTCCTTGGTGGGGCTGGGAGATGGCCGGCGGCGGCGAACGGGGGATGCGCCGCCGCCGGCCACGCCGGCTTCCCGCCCTCCCCTTGCAGGCGGTCGACCGGCTCGGCAGCCTGGTGGTGCTCGGCTGCCGTCGCCCGCCGCTGACGGCTGACGAGGCCGTGCGGTGGGCGGGTTCGCGGGCCGGGCGTGCCGCCGCCCGGTCCGGTGAGGTCAGCGGGGTTTGCGGGCGATGGTGCAGGCGAACTCGTAGCCGCGTACCACCACGGTCGGGTCGGCCATCAGCTCGGCGAACCGGTCCAGGTCGCTGGCGACGAAGTCGGCCTTGAGGAGCTGTTCGCGCAGTTGCCGGGCGTTGTCGGCGTACAGGCGGCAGCCGGGGCTGCCGCCTGTCCAGGTCTGCGCGAGCCAGCGGGTGTGGACCTGCTCGAGGCCGGCGTTGAGCAGCAGGGTGGGGGTTTTCTCGCCCCAGTGCAGGTCGACGCCGCGGTCGGCGAGGACGTCGAGGATGCCGTGCACGATCCGCACGATCAGCTCGGCGTCGCCGCCGGTCGGGGCGTGCGGGACGGTGGTGCGGGCGTAGACGATCTCGCCGAGGACGATTCGGCCGCCGGGGCGCAGCGCGGTGATCATCTGCTCGAGCAGGAGATGGCGGTTGGGCAGGTGCTCCAGCACGCAGCGGGCGGTAACCACGTCGACGCTGCCGGCCTCGACGGGTAGGGGTTCGGTGCGCAGGTCGCGCTGGTAGACGTCGAGGACGCCGGTGGGTGCCAGCAGGGTGGTGTCGAGGTCGACGGCGATGACCTTGCCGGCGGGGCCGACGAGGTCGCACAGGTGCCGGGCGATGGAACCGGCTCCGGCGCCGACGTCGAGGGCGTGCTGCCCGCGCGTGATGCCGCCGCGGTTGAGGTCGTCGATGGTGATCGGGTCCAGCATCTCCTGCAGCGGGTGCAGCTGGGTGGGGGTGTTGCGGAACTGGTAGCGCTGCGCCGCGGTGGTGGTCATGTGGCGGTTCCTTACTGTGCGGTTGGGGGTTCGGGGGTGCAGGGCTTCTCGGGGTGGACGACGTGGCGGCCCTGCCGGCGGGGCATCATCAGGTTCGCCGGCTGCGTCGTCTCGAGGGCGTCGGCGGTGGTGGGTGGTTCCCACCAGCGGCGCTCGGTGTGGGTACGGGTCAGCAACAGCAGGTAGGCCGACGGCTGCCAGCCCGAGGGGGTGCGGGTGGCGCGCTCGTAGGCTAGGACCTGTCCGGTGGACTGGTGCAGGATCAGCAGGTGCCGCTGGATGGCGTCGCCGTTGGTGGTGGTGGCGACGCCGATGCCGGTGCGGCCGGCCCGGTCGACGGTGCGGGGGTAGGCGACCAGCCCGGGTGTGTACGCCAGTTCTGTCACGGCGAGTGCCCGCCCTGATGGTGCGGGGCTGTGCCAGGTGGCCAGTGCGGCTAGACCGGTGACGAGTCCGCCGTCGCCGTCGAGGTCGCTGGTGTGCAGACCGGCGTTGTGGCGGAAGAAGTCGCCGCTGGTGAACGCCTTCGACAGGTTGCGGTCGCTGAGCCATCCGGGCGGCCAGAAGTCGTGCGTGACGCCCGGCCACGGGTCCGGGTATTCGCTGGTCAGGGCTGCGCCGGAGTCGTCGTCGTCATACCAGCGCACGATGTCCCGCGTCGTCTGCCCACCCTTGTCGAGGTGCCAGGCGCGCAGGCGCACCACGTCGAACCGGCCGCTGACCGGGTCGCAGGCGTCGGCTGTGATGCGCTGGGCCAGAGCGTTCAGGACAGGTCGGGCCGCGCGTGGGTACGCCACGACGGTCGCCGACGGCGCGGCGACCGTGGCGGCCAGCTCGGCAGATGGTGCGGGTTCCGGGACCGCGCAGCTGTTGTCGGCGGCGACCAGGGCTGGCATGTGCAGCTTCGGCGGCGCCGAGATGCCGGCGAGAGTCAGCGTGGCGGCTACTGCGGCGACGCCCGCGGCGGCGGCGCCGCAGCGCCGCGGGGCTGTCGTGGGTGCGAGCAGTCGCAGCGGGTTGCTGGTGTCGACGCCGCCGGAGTAGCCGTCGACGCGTGGCGCGGCGCGGTGCCGCATCAGGCGGTGGATGGGTTGGCGGGTGTGCATGTTGTCTCTATTCGGCGCGCGGGCTGGTGAGGGTGAGGTGGTCGCGGATCAGGCGTTCGGCCTGTCCGCTTCCCGCGTCGAGGAGCTGGCCGAGCCGTCCGGCGGTCAGCACGTGCACGCTGTCGGCGAGCGCGGCGGCGGCGCGGACGTGCGGGAGGGTGACCAGCACGGTGACACCGCGTTGGGGTAGCTGCCGCAGCACGTCGGCTACCTGACCAGCCACGGTGGGGGCGAGTCCTTCGGTGGGCTCGTCGGCGAGCAGCAGCCGGGGGGCGGTGCGCAGTCCGCGGGCGATGGTGAGCATCTGTTGTTCCCCGCCGGAGAGCTGATGGCCCCGGTGGTGCAGCCGCCCGGCGAGCGCGGGGAACAGATTCAGCACCTCGTCAATGCCGAAGGCGGGTCCGCGGTGGTGGCGGGCGGGTCGGGTGACGGTGAGGTGCTCGGCGACGGTCAGCGACGGCCATAGCCGCCTCCCCTGCGGGGCGAGGGCGACACCGGTGCGGGCGGCGTGGGTGGGCCGCCAGCCGGTGACGTCGCGGCCGTCGCAGAGCACCGTCCCGGCGGTGGGGCGTAGGTGCCCGGCGAGGGTGTGCAGCAGGGTGGTCTTTCCCGCGCCGTTGGGTCCGACGACCGCGTGCACGGCGACGGCGGTGAGGTCCAGGTCGATGCCGTGCAGGACCGGGGTGTCGCGGTGGTAGCCGGCGGTAAGGTCACCGGTGCGCAGCATCGTCGCCTCCCGCTCCGAGGTAGAGGGCGGCGACGGCGGGGTCGGCGCGCACGGTGTCGGCGGGGCCGTCGGTGTGGCGGCTGCCGTGGTGCAGCACGGTGATCCAGGTGGCCAGTGCGGCGACGACGTCCATGTGGTGCTCGACGAGCACCACGGCCATCCAGCTCGGCAGCCCACCCAGGATGTCGAGCAGGCGCGCGGTGTCGGTGTCGGTGAGGCCGGCGGCGGGTTCGTCGAGGAGCAGCACGCGGGGTTGTCCGGCGAGGGCGACGGCGAGGTCGAGCATGCGGCGGTGCCCGTGGGACAGGACCGCGGCTGGATGGTCGGCGTGGTCGATCAGGCCGACGAGGTCGAGAACTTGCAGGGGTGTGCGGTCGGGGTGGTGGCGGTGGTGCCAGCCGCCCATGCGCACGCAGTCCAGGACGGTGAGGTCGGGATAGACGGCGGGGTGTTGGAAGGTACGGCCGATGCCAGCCCGGGCCCGCCAGGCGCCGCTGCGCCGGGTGATGACCTGCCCGTTGTAGGTGATCGTTCCGGTCTGCGCGCGGGTGGTGCCGGCGAGGAGGTCGAGCAGGGTGGACTTCCCGGCGCCGTTGGGGCCGATGACCGCGTGCCGGTCGCCGGGGGCGACGGTGAAGGTGTCCAGGTCCAGGACGATCAGCCTCTGGTAGGCGTGGCGCAGGCCGGTGGCGACCAGGCCGTTGCCGCGGGCGCGGTCGACCTCGGTGGCACTGCGCTGGGAGGGGGCCGGCTCGACGTCGATGCGGTGGACGGTTCTCACGGGGTGCTCCTGACGGCGGGTCGGGCCGCGCCGCTGCCCGCGGGCAGGTCCTGGTGGCGCCGACGGCGCAGACGGGTGGGCAGGATCCGCTGACGGTGCAGACGGTGGGGCAGGGCGGTCAGGCCGCCGGGCAGCAGGTACACCGCGGCGACGAACAGGGCGCCCAGGAGCAGGGGCGCGTGGCCGGGCAGGTCGGCGGCGGCGACATCGCGGACGGTGAGGACCGCGACCGCCCCGGCGGCGGCGCCGGGCAGTGAGGTCGCGCCGCCGATGACCACCGCGAGCAGGGCGAGGGCTGCGGTCGTGAACCCGACGTCGGCGGGGGTGATCCAGCGGTGGGTGTGGATCAGCAGCGCCCCGCCGATCCCGGCGAGCGCTCCGGCGCCGGTGTGCACGGCCCACAGGTAGGCGTACACGCGATGGCCGCTGGCGGCGGCGCGTGCCTCGTTGCCGCGCACGGCCGCCAGCAGCATCCGTCGGTCCCCGCCGAGCAGGATCACTGCCGCGGCAGTGGCGGCGATTGCCACCGCCGCGGCGTAGAGCAGCACCGCCCGGTCGACCAGCAGCGGCGGCAGGCCGGGTAGCAGCCGAGGTGCGGGGATGCCGGCGAGCCCGTCGGTGCCGCCGCTCACGCTGCGCCACTGCGCGGCGGTGGTGGCGGTCAGCTCCGCGGCGGCGAGGCTGAGCATCAGCACCACGGTGCCCCGATGGCGGACCAGCACCACCCCAAGCAGCCCGGCCAGGGCCGCACCGGCGGCGGCGGCGGCGATCAGGTGCAGCAGCGCGAGGTCGACGCCGGCCAGGGTGAGGCGGGCGGTGGTGTAGGCGCCAGCGGCGTAGGGGGCTACTTGGGCGAGGGTGGGCAGGCCGGCGTGCCCGGTCACCACGGCGACACTCGCTGCCAGCACGGCGAGGGGCAGCATCCTGGCTGCGGTGGCGTGCAGGTATGGATCTGCCGACGCCGCGACGGCGCAGAGGACCGCGACGGCGACGCTGGCCGGCGCCCACGACCGCCACCGCGCCGCCTGCGCGCTGACCCACAGCGCCGTGGACCCCGGCGTGGCGGTGCTCACGGGCGTGCCTGCGCGGGCAGGCCGGTGCGACGCGCGAGGAGCACCAAGGCCATGGCCCCTATCAGCAGGTAGGGGGCCACCGTCGGGAAGCTGGTCACGCCGAGGGTCTGCACGACGCCGACGGCGAGGGCAGCGGCGACCGCGCCGGGCACCGAGCCGAGCCGGCCGCAGACCACGACGATCAGCGACAGCAGCAGCACGGTGTCGGCGGTGCCCGGCCCAACGCCGAGGATCGGCGTGGACAGCGCTCCAGCGAGCCCGGCCAGCGCCCCGGCGGTGACGAGGACCGCCGCGTCGACCAGCCGGGGGTTGACACCGATGCCGGCGACCATGGCCCGGTCGTCGACGGTGGCGCGGATGAGCCGGCCGGCGCGGGTGCGGTGCAACAGCACGTACCCCGCGGCGCAGACGACGACGGCGATGCCCAGGACCGCTACCCGGTCGACCGGGTAGCGGTGCCCGCCGACGGTGATGGTGGCCTGCAGGACGGCGGGCAGCCGGGGTCGCAGGGTGTCGGGGCCGTAGACGGTGGTGAGCAGGTCACCGCCGGCCAGGGCGAGGCCGAAGGTGAGCAGCGCCTGGTCGAGATGCCCCCGTCCGCGCAGGGCGGCGGTCGCCGCGGCGAGCACCCCGCCGCCGGCCGCACCGGCAACGGTCGCGGCGAGGACCGCGAGGACGAGGCTCGTCCAGGTGCCGGAGCTGGTGGCGGCGGCGACGTAGCCGCCGGCCGCGATCAGGGTGCCGTGCGCCAGGTTGAGCACGCCGCCCGCGCCGAAGGCGACGGTCAGTCCGGCGGCGGCGATGGCCAGGAGCAGCCCGTAGGCGATCCCGTCGACGGCGGGTATCAGGTAGGCGTCCACGCACGGCACCCCTCTCGATGTGGCTGTTGCGCTCAGCTGGCGGGCAGGGTGGTGAGGTCCTGCACGAGCACGTTGGACAGCACCGGCCCGTCGGCCTTGACCTCGCGCAGGTACCAGCGCTGCACCGGCCGGTGCTCGGTGGGCTCGAACTGCCAGTCCCCGCGCGGGCTCACGATTCGCCCCATCTCGCCGATAGCTTTGTTGAGCTCCTCACCGGTCACCTCGCCGTCGACCGCGGCCAGTGCCCGGTCGAGAACCGCGGCGGCGTCGTAGGAGGCCATCGCGAACGTCGTCGGCTGCCCGGTGTGTCCGGCGGCCGACCATGCGGCGACGAACTGCTGGTTCGCGGGGTTCGGCAGGGTCGGCGAGTAGTTCAGGACGTTGCGGATCCCGGTGGCTGCCGTGCCCTGCGCGGTCAACACCGACCCCTCGGTGAGGAAACCGGCCGCGTAGAGGGGGACGTCCTTGAGGTCGGACTGGGCGTACTGCTTGACGAACGCGACCGCGGCGGCGCCGGCGTAGAAGGTGTAGACAGCCTTGGGCTCCTCCTGCGCGGCCTTGTTCAGGTACGGCAGGAAGTTCTCCGTCGTGGGGAACGGGGTGAACACGGTCTTGCCGTCGGGGTTGGCGAGTTTCCCGCCGAGCTTGGTGAACGTGTCGGTGAAGCCGCGCAGTTCGTCGTAGCCGCCCTGGTAGTCCGGGCCGATCGCGTACACCTCGCCGTCGCCGACCTGCGCCTTGATGTGCGAGGCGATGGCGATGCCCGGCTCGTCGGAGTTGTAGGAGGTGTGCCACGTGTAGGTCAGGTCGCGGGCCTTCCCGCCGACCGGGGCGAACGCCGGCCGGGCGTTCGCCCCGACCAGGGGGATTTTCTTGGCGGTGGTGAGGGTCTGCACCTTGTCGACCGTCGCTCCGCCGACCAGGCCGGTCAGCGCGACGACTCGGTCGCGTTCGAGGAGTTTCTGCGCGGCGGGGACGGCGGTGGCTGGGCCGTCGCCCTCGTCGCCGACGATGAGGTCGACCTTCCGGCCGCCGAGCGTGCCGTCGTGGGTGTCGAGGTACAGCTTGAAGCCGCGTTGCATGTCCTCGCCGACGGTGGTGTAGGTGCCCGACAGCGATACCAACAACCCGACCTTCACCGTGCCCGCGTCGCCGGGGCTGTCGGTGCAGGCCGCGGCGGCGAGCAGGACTGCTGCTGCCGCGAGCGCGGCGATCCGGTGTCGCTTCGATCTGGTCGTCATGATGTGCTCCTTGCCAGAGGGGTTCGGGGGATGGCGGGTTCGCGGGCGCCGGTCAGGGGCTTGTGGCTGCGGCCCGCGTGGGATGGGACCGAGCGGTGCGGGCGAGGACGTGCTCGACGAGGGCGATGAGCAGGTCGCGCACGCTGTCGCGGTCGCGGGCGTCGATGGCCATCACGGGCACGTCCGCAGTGACGGCGAGGGCTTCGCGGACCGCGTCGACCGGGTAGGTGGGGCCGCCGGGGAACTGGTTGACGGCGATGACGTACGGCAGGTCGGCGTTGTCGACGTAGTCGAGGTGGCGGAAAGAGTCCTGCAGTCGTCGGGTGTCGACCAGGACCACCGCGCCGACCGCGCCGCGGACGATCGCGTCCCACATGAACCAGAACCGGTGCTGCCCCGGGGTGCCGTAGACGTAGACGGTGACCCCGTTGATCTCCAGCCGGCCGAAGTCCATCGCCACCGTGGTGGTGGTCTTCGCCGGCGTGTGCGTCGTGTCGTCGGCGGTGTTCCCGGCGGTCATCACCGCCTCGGTCGTCAGCGGCGCGATGTCGGACACCGCGCCGACGAGGGTCGTTTTCCCGACGCCGAACGGACCGGTCAATACGATCTTCAACCGCGGCGGCCCGGCGGGTGCCCGCACCGCCACCGCGGTGGGCGCGGTCACCGGGGGCCGTACCCGGCGGCGGCGAGGTTCCCGGCGAAGGCCGGGGTGAGCTGGTCGCGGACCTGGTCGGCGAAGCGGTGCAACTCGCGGGTGACGAAGGCGATGTCCGCGCCGGGTTTGGTCAGCGCCAGCAGCGACGCGCCGCTGCTGACGGTGACCAGCATGAGGAACCCGTTCTCCAGGGTGGTGAGGTTTCCCTCGACCGCGCCGCCGGCGAGGTCACGGGCCGCGCCGTTGATGAGGCTGTTCATGCCGGCGGCGATCGCGGCGAGCCGTTCGGCGGCGTCCCGGTTGAGGGTGCCGGTGTGGGCCAGCAGCAGCCCGTCGGCGGACACCGCCACGGCCTGGCTGATCCCGGGTATCCGGGCGAGGTTGGTGCTCAGCAGCTGGCTCAGGTGATTGCTCATGCGTGACCTTCCGAAGGGGTGTGGCGGCCGAGGCCGCGTTGGTAGGCGGCTGCCGCCTCGGCCAGCCGCTCGGAGGGACGTCGAGGTGGCTCAGGAGCGGGCAGCGGCGGCGGGGTGAACGTCGCCATCGGCTGACGCACGGGCAGCCCGTTGAGCGTTATCGCGGCACCCTCATCGGCAGGGGGATGCGGCGGTGTGGGGGCTTGCAGGTGGACTGTGGCGCCGTCCTCGAACCACGGCGACGGCGGGCGCCGCCGCGCTGCCTCGTCGAACACGGGGGTGGCCTCTCGCTCCACTGCCAGCGGCCGGCGTGTGATCGTCGGCAGCGGCTGGGTTGGGCTGTCGCCGGCGCGCAGGGACTCGGGCCTGCGCGGTGCGGGAACGACCGCGGGTCGGCTCGTCGGGGCGGGGGTGGGCAGGGTGAGGGTGGAGGCGGGGGTGCCGCCGGGCGGGCGACGCCCGGCGATCGGGCCAGCGGGCAGAGCGACCGGTGGTGGGATCGTGACCAGCAGCCGCTCAGCGGGGATCTCGACCTCGGCGACGGTGCCGTGTGGCTGCGCCGGGAGTAGCCGCACCGCCAGGCCGTGGGATGCGGCGAGGACCGCGACGGTGGCCAGGCCCTGCCGGCGGATGTGGTCCACCTCGATCTGCGGGGCGGGCGCGGCTAGTTCCCGGTTGAGCCGCTCCAGCAGGTCCGGTGTGATGCCGGTGCCGGTATCGGTCACCTGGATGATCACCCGGTTGCCCAGCAGGTGCCCGGTGATCAGCGTTTCGCTCGGGCTGTAGCGGGTCGCGTTGTCCAGCAGCGACGCCAGCAGGTGCACCAGGTCGTCGATCATCGCCGGCGGCACCAGGATCCGGTCGTCGATGAGGCCCAAATTGACCCGCCGGTACTCCTGAACCCGGCCCAGCGCCGCCTGAGCGACCGTCACCAACGGCGTCGGTTCGGGGTGCACGGTGCCCACCGAGCGGCCCGAGAGCACCAACAAGTTCTGGACGAACTGCAGCAACTGCGCCGCGAGGTTGTCCAACACGAAGTACGTGTCCAGCGTCGCCTCGTCGGCCTCGTCTCGCTCGGCCGTGTCGAGGGCTTCCAGCAGGCGGTGGGTCATGCCCTGGCAGCGCCGGCCCACCGCCTCGACCGCGGCGGACGCCACCCGCCGCTGCCGGGCCAGATCACCGGCGATGCGGTAGGTGGTCAGCGCGAGGGTGTCGAACGCGGCAGTGACCTCGTCAACCTCGTCCCGGCTGCTGCGCGCAGGCGCCAACGCGGCCGGAGCCGGCGGCATCGACGACGGATTCGCAGGATCAGCGTCCGAGACCCGCCGCACCAGCTCCGGCAGATCGTGCTCGGCCATGCCGGTCACCGCGTCGCGCACCCGCCGCAACCGTCGCGCCAACGCCCTGCCCTGCCGCCACGCCAGCACCGACGCAGCTATGACCAGGGCGACCGCGACAGCCGACAGCACGCCCGTGGTCATCCACTGCTGCCTGCGCTGCCGTCCCACCTCGGCGTCGATATCGGCATCGACGCGAATCTGCACCGAGTGCAGCCGATCGCGCCGCTCACCGCTGGCCGCCGCCCACCGCGACGCGTTCACCCGCAACCGCTGACCGACCTGAGTACGGGCCACCTCGTCGTCGAGACGCTGCGCCTCGAGGACCTGCGGTCCGGACAACGCCTGGTCCAACCACGACTGCCACCGCGCCGACGACCGCTGCGACACCGCCAGCAGCGCCTCGTCATACCCGGCACGGTTCGCGGCCAACTCCCGCTGCACCGCCTGCGACACCACGGCGCCGTTGCCGGCAGCCACAGCAGCCTGCTGGATACCCGCGTACTGCCCCGCCTGCGACAACGCCGCCGCCACCCGCAGCTGATCAGCCACCACACCATCCGCGCCGCCGACCTGACCCACGGTCCCCCGCAGCGCCAGCCCCTGCGCGATCACCGCCCGATACCGCACCAGCACCGCCGTCAACGACGTCGCCCTCGCCTTGACCTGCTCCCGAACCGCCGGCAGCAACCGCAGCTGCTCATCGAACGGCTCCACCAGCCGCCCTACCACCGCGTCCGAGGCATCGAGCTCGCCACGGCGCTGGCGGTAGGCGTCCACCGCCCGATCGGAGGCCGCCACCTGCTCGAGATAACCGTTGAGGCCACCCGCCGGATCGGCGACCAGCCCAGCAGCGATTTGCCGCTCCCGGTCGAGTTCGTGAAGGACCGCACCCGCCGCTGCGGACACGGCTACCAGCGACTGCAGGTGATCGGCACTGCGCGCCTGACGGCTGGTCGATGCCACACCCCACGAGGCGAACACCAAAGTCGCCACCAGCGGGATCAGCAACAGAAGCGCAAGCCTCCGGGCAACAGGCACAACATTCCTTTCTGGTAAGAGAGGCCGAACGGGCAAAACAAGGGACACCGCTCGGTGTGAACTCTCACGGTGAGCCGATCTCTCTCCGCCCGGACCGAGCGGCGATCGCACCGATCAGGCTATTCGGCTTCCGCGGATTAGCCGTCGATCCCAGCCGTTCTTGACCTGGTTCGATCAGCTCGATCCGCGTGCCAGCGGTTGACCTTGCTTGGCAGCACAAGCGCTCACGGTCTACCAACGGCAGCAGTTCCTCCAACACGCCTCCGGTGTTCAGCACCGCGTCGCAACGCGTGGCAAATCCCGTAGGTGGCCATCGGAAAGATTTTTCCACTTTGGCTACCAGGTCGGCGCTGACGTACACAAGTCTTCCCAAACGCGCTTGTGAAAGCTTGCGCGTCTGACGCCATTCCCTCAAAAGTGCGCCAAACAGATGCCTTGGTGATGCATCGGGGGTGAGAGCGCGAGGGCGCTGAGGCATCGTCACCGCCCGAATACGTCGCGACACAGGAAGTGCCAAGGCTTGGCCAGCGGACGCGTCACTTGCTCCCCTCCCGATCCTTAAAGCGACCCCTTCATGCGCCGGTCGCAGGCCTCAGGATCCCCTGAGATGACGCACCGTGTAAGTACGGGCACCCATCTGCTTCGATAGGCGGGGTTGGTGCCTAGTCGCGCTAGTCGCCGTCACGAGTCGGGATTCCATTGGAAGCAGGCTGGGGCTAGCCTGCGGAGACGGACCCACCTCTCGAGCCAACGAGGACCGACGTGAACGCTGACCAGGCATCTGCGGATGCCGTAGCCCCCGCAGTGTGGGAACACCGCGAGATGCGCTTGGCGCTGGCGGCACGCGACTTGAAGACGATCTACGAGCGGCTCCAGCGGGTCGGGGTTTCCCAACGAAGGATTGCTCGCCTGACTGGCCAGACGGCGTCTGAGGTGTACGAGGTACTCAAGGGCCGGCGGGTCATGGCGCACGACGTCTTGGTCCGCATCGCCGACGGTCTCGGCATTCCTCGCGGCTACATGGGGGTGGCCTACGACGAGTCGACTGAGACCGCGCTCGATCTGGCCGCAGCGACATGCTCAGCCCAAGGTGATGAACGGGAGGAGGTGAGGCGCCTCCTCTCTCATGCCGCCAACGTGACAATGGGAACTGCCGCCGATGAGGTCGCCCGCTGGTGGCAGCCAATCGATCGGCAGGTCGCGCCGGCGCCGGCTCGCGTTGGATTGTGGGATGTAGAGCAGATCGAGGCGCTCACAGCCACCATGCGCACGTTGGACTATCGCCACGGCGGTGGAGCCTGTAGAGACGCCGTGGCAGCCCAGGTCCGATGGGCCCAGCAGCTTCTTGCGGCTACCTGCGATGGCCAAACCCTCACACGATTGCATCTAGCCTTAGCAGACCTTCATAACCTCGCTGGGTGGACCTCGTTTGACGTCGGAATGTACTCGGCAGCACGGAAACATTTCGCCCGCGCTCTTGAACAGGCCAAGCACGCCGAAGATTTCTCGTTGGCAGCCAACGTCCTATACCGAATGGGGCGCCTTCATCTGCATCGCGGTATGCACCGTGAAGCCTTGCGCTTCTTCCAGCTCGGCCAGATCGCCGCCCAAGACTCAGGATCCGAACTAACGGTCGCCATGCTTTGTGTTAACGAAGCGTGGGCATACGCATTGCTCGACGATCCGCAGCAGATGCGCCGGTCGATCGGTCGCGCCCAGGACGAATTTGCTCGGGCAGATCGGCAACATGCGCCAACCTGGGTTCAGTTCTTTGGCGAGGCGGATCTAAACGCATCCATAGGTGTCACCTTGTCTGCCCTCTTGTCGTCTAGGGACGCAGATCTTAATGCCAGCGTCGGCTACCTGCAACAGGCGGTGGCGATGCGAGGGCCAGGAATGGCCCGAAGCAAGGTCTTCGAGCTGACCGCTCTTGCCGTTGCGTATCTACGGGTCGGGGAGCGTGACAGCGGCCTGAATGCCGGCCGTCAGGCTGTAGCCGAGGCAGCAACGGTCAGGTCGGTCCGTACAATAGACAGGATGGAGCCCCTTCGACGCCTCGCGCGAAGTCACGATGGGGACTTAAGCGATCTTGCGGGTGAAATCGCTGCCCTCGGGGCCGCATCGTGACCCAACCGCTGAGGCCGGGCGGCGCTTCCTCCGCCCTCGGCCGTGACATGGTCAGCACTATCGTCCGCGCGATCTGTGACCAGGTTGGCCTCGAGCCTGCCGGGGCGAGACTGATCAAGTTCACCAATAATGCGGTTCTTGACCTGCCCCACGAATCGGTTGTCGTCCGGATCTCCGGTTCACAAACGGTTCGCGATCGGGTGTCGAAGGTCATCACTGTTGCTGAGTGGCTGGCCGAACATCGCATGCCCGCCGTGCGACTGTTTCCAAGGATCAGCCAGCCTGTCGAAGCGTATGGGCATCTGGCGACCCTCTGGCTGCGCGTTCCGACTACGGGACGCGCACCGACCGGAGCGGACCTAGGTCGGATCTTGCGCCGCTACCACAGCCTTCCGCCGCCGTCGAAGACGCCGCTCCCACGCTGGCGACCGTTAGCTCCGATCCGGCAGCGCATCGCGGAGACCGACGGCCTGCCACAGCACGACGTGACGTTCCTCGAGACGAAGTGCGAGCAACTAGAAGAGGCGGTCGCCAGCCTTGAATATGCCCTCCCAGCAGGGCCAATCCATGGCGACAGCTTCCTTGGCAACCTCATCCCGGGTCCCGCAGGAGCAGTTATCTGCGACTTCGACTCCGCAGCCTACGGACCGCGCGAATGGGACTTAACGCCTGTAGCGGTCGGAGAGCTGCGCTTCGGCTACTCCGGCCATCCCCATAAGGCCCTAGTCTCGACATACGGCTTCGACATCACCGACTGGCCAGGCTTTCCCGTCTTTCGCGAGCTCCGTGAACTCCAGCTAGTGACAAGCGTCCTTCCAGTGCTACGAGGGAATCCCTCTCTCAGCGATCAGTGGCGGCATCGGATGAGGACCTTCCGCAACGGCGACCTCAACGCTGCTTGGACCCCATACCGGTGAGGAAGCGCTAAGCCTGGCCCGCGTCCTTTCCAGGCGAACCCGCTGCTAGCGCCACCGATCACCCACGCGCCGCGCTGCTCCGAACGGCTGCTGCTCGTCGTGCCGGCCGAGCCTCGCCGTCCACCGCCCAACCACCACCCAGCCATGAGGTCGCGAGCGGCTCGACAGTGGCAGAGGGGCGCGACGGCAGGTCCCGCAGACAACGACCATGGCGATGAAGGGTGCGATGTGGCGGAGGCTGAGAGCCGACCTCGCTGACGGCGAACAAGGCAAGTTGTATGCATCAGGCCGCAGCATCGAGGTAGCAACCTGCGACCGCATCCATCACGATGACTACATCGGCGACTAGGCGAGCCGGGCGACCACGCCCACCAGCGCCGATCGACCCCACACCGCGTGCCTTTTCACCTCGATCCGTCCACTCACACACAGCAACTCCCTTGACAACCGACCGACTCCCATAGAACGTGATTCATGCGCGCATGAATAAGTGATCTTGTTCGGTGACGCTGTAGGAGGGCAGTTCGATGCCACACTCTCAGGCTGCGACCGCGCCTGACGCTCAAGAGCGAGATCGCCGGACCTCCGGACCGGTCAAGCTCGGCCTCATTGGCTGCGGGCAGTGGGGTGCCAACGTCGCGGCGGCAGCTGAACGAAGTGTCGAAGCCCGGCTGTCGGCTGTAGCGGACATCAATCCCGAGGCTGCGACGAGGCTTGCCGCCCGCCTGACGTCCACACCCAAGGTCCTATCGCCAGCGAACCTGCTGACTGACCGGCAGTTCGACGCAGTGCTGATCGCGACAGACGCCGCAAGTCACTTCGAGCTTGCTATGGCGGCGATCTGCCAGGGCAAGCACGTATTCGTCGAGAAGCCGCTGGCCATGTCGACCACGGACTCAGTCGCGTTGGCCAAAGCCGCGGCGGCAGCCGGCCTCACTCTCATGGTGGGCCACACGTTCCTGTACTCCGAGCACGTCATCGACGTTGAGCGTGCTCTCCGGGAGGGGCAGGTCGGCGAATTGCGTTACGTCAGCCTACAGCGCCTGGCGTACGGAAAGTTCCGCGAGGACGCCAACGTCATCTGGAACCTCGGACCGCATGACGTGTCGATCCTGATCGGCTGGGCTGGACGTCCGCCGACGGCAGTGCGCTGCGTGGAGTACATGTTCACCCGGCCCACCATCTCCGACCTGGCGTTCCTCACACTCGACTTCGGCGACTTCCTCGGCCATGTGCACCTCAGCTGCATCGACCCCGAAAAGGTCAGGCGGGCTACGGTCGCGGGCACGGCGGGAGGCATCGTCTACGACGACGTTGGCGGCGAGGTCCAACTGCACGTCAACGGCAGCAAGGTTCTGCCGCGAACGCTGTCGGCAGCCGATCCTCGCCCTCCGCTCGACACCGAGCTGAGCCACTTCGCGGACTGCGTCCGCACTGGCGCGCGCCCACGGACTGACGGCATCCACGGCGCGAACGTGGTGGCTGTGCTGGAAGCGGCCACTGCTTCGGCCGCACTCGGCGGTGACTGGATCGACCTCACGATGACCTTGGGGCAGGTGTCGTCGGCCACCGGTCCCGGCCCTCGGCCCGATCGACCCACCTACGGTCCGTTGCTCGTCCCCCCGCAGAGAACGGCCTCCGCATGACCGACTTGCTGATCTCCGACCGGCTGAACATCCGCCGAATCGACACCGATCTGGTCCAGGCGCTCCGTGAGGGTTTCGGCGGCGTCCCTGCGGTGGTCGGCGCGATGCTGATGGGCTCCCGTTCGCGGGGTATCGCCCACGCCAAGAGCAACATCGACGTCCAGATGATCATTGACCACCTTGACGCCGACGCCGCCGAGGGCATCGCGAAGGTCCGCGACGAACTGGCAGCACAGCTCGGCATTCCGATCAGCGTCAACGTGCACACCTTGGCCGACGCACAGCCTTCGCTGGGACGGTACGAGCTGTTCCAGCACAAGAACCGCGCCGAGTTGTTCATCTACCAGGCCAAGTACACCAGCGTGAACCTGTTTGGGCGGAACATCTTCGCCGAGTTTACCGACCCGCCTCCGTCCCGTACTCGTCGCGAGGCGATCCGGACCATAGCCTCCTTCTCCTACTTCCTACGTAAGTTCCTGTTCGACGCCTCGATGGCGCCCCACGGCGCGGCCGAGTTCGTGCGGACGCCGCTCATCAGCCTGGAGTACATCGCGGCGTTCTACGGCTACCTCAGCATGGGCTACCGCGATGGTCTGGATCATCTGATCGCGACCGAGCGGCTGACAGCAGAGGAGATCGCGTTCCTGGAGGAGTGCGCCACCCGCAAGGCCACTTCGCAGTACGAGGAGGTGGGCGCTGCGTTCGCGTTACGCGGGGCGACCTTCCTGGACGCCGTCCATGGCCGCATGCTGGACGACTTCCGCCGCCGGGGGGTCAGCGATGTGCGATGGAACGGCCAGGACTGCGCGGTCCGCTGGGACATTGCGCTACCGCAGGCGGCAGCGATGAGCATCTTGTGGGCTGGGCACAAGGCCCTGCTCGTGCAGCGGCACCCCGACGACTACCTCTACCCCGGCCAATGGACGATCCCGGGCGGCTACCTCCAGGCCGGCGAGGATCCTCGCGACGGAGCGGCCCGTGAGGTGTGGGAGGAGACCGGTAGCTACCTCACCGTCAGCCGCCTGTTCGATGGCCAGCCCCTCGTGAGCGGCCGACTGTCCGCGTTCTCGTTCGAGGTCGAGTTGCCCGACAGCGTCGCACCGCGCCTGACCGAGCACTCGAACTACCGGTTCGTCGATGCGAGCGAGGTGCTGTCGATGGACCTCACCCCCGAGGCCCGCCTGATCTTCGAGCGCCGCCTCCGCCAGACACAATCCCACTAAAACCGGCCAGTGCAAGAGTGAGGATGCCGCGGTATGGATGCCATTGAGTACGACCATCTCGCCGTCGAAACGACGGTCCGGGCGCTCTGGGAGGAGCATGACATCTACAAGTTCGACCGCTCGGCGGTCGGCCCGGTGTTCAGCATCGACACGCCTCCTCCGTACGTGTCGGCGTCCCACCTGCACGTCGGCCACGCCATGAGCTACTCGCAGCCCGACTTCGTGGTCCGGTACCGGAGGATGCAAGGCGACCGGATCTTCTACCCAATGGGTTTCGACGACAACGGCCTCCCCACGGAGCGCTACGTGGAGAAGACCTACGGGGTCAAAGCCGTCGACATGCCGCGGTCGGAATTCGTGGCCCTGTGCCTGGCCGAGACCCGCAAGACAGCGGCCCGGTACGAGGACCTGTGGCGCCGCGTGGGCCTGTCGGTCGACTGGGATCTGCTCTACTCGACCATCGACAAGCGGTGCCAGCTCACCGCGCAGACCAGCTTCATCAAGCTCCACGAGGCGGGCCATCTGCGCCGGGTGGAAGATCCGATCATCTGGTGTACCGAGTGCCGGACCGCCCTGGCGCAAGCCGACGTCGAAGACCTCGAACGCACCGGGAAGATGTACGACATCGCCTTCGCGGCGGCGGACAGCCGGGCGCTGGTCATCGCGACAACCCGCCCAGAGCTGCTGCCCGCCTGCGTGGCGCTGTACTTCCACCCGGATGACGAGCGATACCAGGACCTGCTCGGCACTCAGGCGACCGTGCCGCTGTTCAGCTATCAGGTCCCGATCAAGGCCGACGAGTCCGTGGATCCCGCCTTCGGCACGGGGCTGATGATGGTCTGTACCTTCGGCGACGGCGAAGACGTCCTGAAGTGGAGACGCGACGGGCTCGACCTGCGGCTCGTCGTCACCCCCGACGGCCGGCTGTCAGAGCTCGCCGGGCAGTTCGCGGGTCTGCAACTGACCCAGGGACGAGCGGCGATCGTGGCCCAACTCTCAGAGATCGGCGCGTTGACTAAAACCCGCCCGCTCAAGCAGAACGTCGGAGTGCACGAGCGGTGTCTCACGCCGGTGGAGTACCAGATCCGGGCGCAGTGGTTCATCCGCGTGCGCGAGCACCAGGACACGTTCCTGGCCCGCGCCAAGGAGCTGACCTGGATACCTGCCCACATGCAGCGCCGCCTCGAAGACTGGATCGAGGGCCTGAAGTGGGACTGGAACATCAGCCGCCAGCGCCACTACGGTGTGCCTTTTCCCGTGTGGTTCTGCGACGACTGCGGCCACGCGGTCACCGCCGACCTGAGCGCGCTGCCCGTCGACCCCCTCGCCGACGCGCCGCCGATGGATGCCTGCCCAGCCTGCTCCGGTCGCCTCAGCCCGGATCCCGACGTCATGGACACGTGGATGACCTCCTCCCTCTCGCCGCAGATCAACGACGGCTGGGCGGTCAACGCGCTGAACAGCGACCCGCAGCTGGCCCCCATGAGTTTGCGTGTGCAGGCGTTCGAGATCATCAGAACCTGGCTGTTCTACACGATCGTGCAGTCGCAGTACCACTTCGACCGGCTGCCCTGGCAGAGCGTGATGATCTCCGGCTGGGGGCTGAACGAGCAGGGCAAGAAGATCGCCAAGCGAGACCTCGACCAGTCCACCACGCAGGACGGCTTCAACCGCTACGTCCCCGATCACGTCATCGAGCGGTACGGCGCCGACGCGCTGCGCATCTGGGCCACCAAGGCCCGGATCGGCACCGACCTGCGCTACAACGAAAAGGACGTCAAGACCGGCCGCAAGTTCGCCGTGAAGATGTGGAACGTCGCCCGGCTGATGACCATGTACGGGTTCGACCCACAAGCCGCACCCGATCCCGCCGCGCTGTGCACCGACGTGGACCGGTGGATGCTGTCGCACCTGGCGTCCACCATCGACGAGACCACCGCGGCGATGGACCAGTACGACTTCATGCAGGCATACCAGGCCGCGACACGCTTCTTCTGGTCGGTCTTCTGCGACCGGTACATCGAGATGGTCAAAGAGCGCTTCCTCAACCCCGGCAACCACACCGACGCCGAGCGGGGCAGCGCCCGCGCGGCGCTCGGCATCGGGTTCCGCGCAGTCCTCGGCATGTTCGCGCCCTTCGCCCCGTTCATCACGGACTATCTCTACCAGCAGATGTTCCGGCCCCACGAGAACACCGTCAGCCTTCACCTCACGTCCTGGCCGGCACCGCAGCCACAGTGGCGAACCGACCGCAAGCTCATCGATGAAATGTCCACGATCCTCGACCAGATCCGCGTACTGCGCAGCCGCCTCAAGCTCGGCAGCAACACCCGTATCGCGAAAGTCGTGCTCCAGGGCGTCACCGACGACGGCCACCGAACCGCCCGAGCACTGGCCGAACCGCTTCGCGTGGCTGCCCGCGCCGACGAAGCGGTTTTCAGTGACGCGGACACCGACAGCGGAGTCGACGGCATCAAGGTCGCCATCATCGCCTAACAAATCGCCCGGCTGGCCATTACCTGAATCATGGCGGCCAGCCGGGCAGCGTAGCCCTCGGATCCGTACACATCAGCTACGGAGGCATCGCCATGCCCACACGAGTACGCAGCTTCGCACCAGGGCCGTCCATCCTCCCCGACGACGTGCTGACCGAGTACCAGGCAAGCCTCGAGCACTACGCCGACAGCGGGCTCGGCATCCTCGAACTAGGCCACCGCAGCGGACAGTTCGAGCAGCTCTACAACACCACGGTCGAGCGCCTGCGCGCGCTCGTCGGCGTCCCGGCGGGGTATGAACTGCTGCTACTGCACGGCGGCGCGCGCTTCCAGTTCACGATGCTGCCCGCCAACCAACTCGGCCCAAATGCCGTCGCGGACTACCTGGTCACAGGACACTTCGGGGCGGCGGCAGCCGCCGAGGCGGCGGTCTACGGCTACGTCAACATCGCCGCCTCCACGCACGCAGACGGCTACCTGCGCCTGCCTTCGCCAGCCGAAGCGTCCTTCACGCCGACCGCCCGGTACGTGCACTACACGTCGAACAACACCGAAATGGGCACGCAGTTCAAGCAGCCGCCCGACATTCCGGCGGGCACGTGGCTCGCCTGTGACGCGTCAAGCGACCTCCTCACCCGCCCGTTCGACGTCGCCCGGCACGGCCTGATCTACGCGACCTCTCACAAGAACCTCGGCACCGCCGGCGTCGCGCTCGTCGTGATCCGAGCCGACCTCCTCGAACCGGTACGCCAACTCCCGCCCTTCCTCAGCTACCTCACGCACGCGCAGGCGGGGTCGCGATTCAACACCCCACCGATCAGCACGATCTTTGTTCTGAACCTCATGGCCGGGTGGACCATCCAGCAAGGCGGAGTCGAGGCGATGAACATCTTCAGCATCGCCAAGTCCCAGCTGCTCTACCGCACGATCGACGACAGCGACTTCTATGCTGGCCTCGCCGACCGCGACAGCCGGTCGAAGGTCAATGTCACGTTCGCGCTGCCGACCACGGAGCTGGAGGACGAGTTTCAGACAGACGCCGCGCAGCAGGGACTCGTCGGACTGTGGGGATACCGCAAGGTCGGACACCTGCGCGTTTCGCTGTTCAACGCAATCTCCCTGGATGCGGTCGGCCAACTCGTCGAATTCATGGCGCACTTCGCCCGCGTCAAGCGGCGGCGGCTGCCCCGCCACGTGCCGGGCGGCGAAGCGCGGGTGCTGCGATGATCGCGTGGGAGGACCGCGAGCCGAGCAAAGTCCTGTTGGCGCCGCCGTCACCGCCCGGTGCGCTGCACCTCGGCGGCATCTACACCTGGGTGCTACTCGACGCGGCTCGCCGGACTGCCCAGCACTTCGGCGGCGATGCACACCTGCCGCAGTCGTGGAACATGTCTAGCCGCCGCCTAGAGCCGACGTTCGGCGACGATCCGCAGGGGTTTGCCCGCTACTGCGGACTTGCTGTCAGCAACGCCGTCGCCACGTTGGAAGCCTTCGGCATCGTGGTGTCGCCCCATGCCGCACTTCGGGATGACGACGCCTCCGTGCGAGCACATGTCCAGGCCGTCATCACTGAACTGGCCAACAGCGGCGTAATCCGCCACCTAGCCGCTAAGGAGAAGTGGTGCCTCAGCTGCCGGATCGCCCTCCCGCCGAGCGCCGATGCCGAGCACTGCTTCACCTGTGGCGACCCGCTGCGTCTGCGAACCACACGGGACTGGTTCTTACACATCGACCTTGACGAGGTGTTCCGCCGCGCAGCCGCCGTCGAATGGGTGCCCGGCTATGGCATCCGCCGTCTACGTAGCCTCACCGACGTCCATCCGCTGATCCGAGTCGGTCACCCTCGGCGGAATCTCGGTGTCCCCTCCCCGCTGCATGACGGCGAGATCCTTGATCCGCGGCTGGTCGGTGCTCTCGGGCCAAGCCTGCTGCGCCGCCTCGGCCTCAACGGCCCGATCGTGGCCGCAGCCGGATTCGACATCCAGCGCAAGTGGCTGTTGACGCTCCTGGCCGCCAACCGACCCGACGCGTTGCCCGCCATGATCGTCCAGCACGGCACGCTCCTAGACACGGCAGGGCGCAAGCTCTCGCGCTACACCGGTGCCTCGCTCGCCGACACGCCGGCTGACGTCGAGCCGTGCCTCGTCCGCGCCGCGCTGCTGTCCTCACCGCTCGGCAAGGATCTCCGTGCTGCCGCACTGGCCACCGTAGGTACCTCACGGCTGCGCGAGAAGGTGTTGAACATTCTGCGGTACATCGGTCTACAGCAACCCCGCACCGGCGGCGTCGACTTGGACGCCGCAAGCGACGAACCACTCAGCGAGGTCGAATCGCAGCTGAAGGCGTTCGACATCCCCCGTGCATACGCGGGCTTCCAGCGCGCGATCCTCTCCATATCCAGCACGCTCATCCCGATGATCCGACGGCATGGCATGGCCCCCTACGCCGCGACCTGCCGCCGCATCGTCTCGATGCACGGCATCTTCTACGGCGATGACCCACGGCTAGTCGGAATATCTGCCGGTCTCAAGCTGCTCGACGCGGACGGCGAACAGCTCAGGTGAGAGCGCCCGACCGCGCCCCGTCGTGATCGTTCGCCTGATTCGTCTGCCGCCTACCCGGCCAGGTGAAACACGCGGCCACGACCAGCACCACCGCGGAGACGACGAAGGTCGCGTCCAACCCGACCGACTTCGCCACCGCGCCGCCGACGAGCGCGCCGAGTCCCGACCCGCCCAGGCCCAGAATCCGGAACGCCGCGACTACACGGCCGATCAAGCCGTCCGGTGACAGCGCCTGCCGAGCTGAGCCGACAGCGACCGACGCCAGGCTTGCCGCGGCGCCGTAAACGACGAACAGCGCGGCTATCACCCAGACGTTGCCCGCCAGCACCGCCACCAGCCACACCCCCGCCTGCACAGTCATCGCGGCAGCCTGCACCTTGCGGTACACCAACCCCGCGATCAGGCGGCGAGCATTGGCCGCAGCGACGATCCCACCCACCGCCATCGCCGCCAGCAGAGCCCCGTAGGCCGCGTTCGGAAGCTGCAGTGTGCGTTGGGCATAGAGCACGAACGTCCCCATGACCATGAAGTAGCCGAAATTGAACACACCCATCGCGACCGCGAGGACGCGAAGTTCCGGTGTTCGGAACAGGTGTCGCATGCCCTCACGAATCGAGGCCCACAAGGGCTGACGGGCCTGCTGCTCACACCGCACATCGGGCAGCATCCGCACCAGTGCCGCCGAGGCCAGGAACGAGACCGCGTCGACGGCGAACGGCAGGGACCGGCCGACTGAGAACGTCAACGAGCCGAGAGGCGGACCAACCAACGACCGTCCAGTGGTGTCCAGCGCCCAGTACCGACCGTTGAACTTGCTCAGGTCATCCCCATCCCTGCCGATGATCATTGGGATCACGGCCTGCGACGCAGCATCGAAGAAGCACTGGGCGACACCCACCGCGAAGACGACCGTGATCAGCAGCGGAATGCTCGCCCAGCCGAGCGCTAACGCTGAGGCCAGCAGCCCGATCAGCGCCGCGCGGACGAGGTCGGCGATCACGAGCACTCGGCGGCGTGGCCACCTGTCCGCCAGCGCTCCAGCGGGCAGCCCGAGGGCGAGCCACGGCAGGTAGAAGGCCGCGCTCACAGCGGAGATCGCCAGCGGATCTGCGGTGAGGGTCGAAGCCAGCAACGGCGCGGCGGCGATGAAGGCTCCGTCGCCTGCGACGGAGACAGCCACAGCGGCCAGCAGAGGACGGATCTGACGCCGCCGGTCGGCAACAGCCGCCGACCGGTTCGATGGCGCTGACTGTGGGTTTTCAGGCTGTGGCGAAACCGAACTCACCGTTACTCACGCCGCGCAAGAACGCCGCCCACTCGTGTCGTGCGAAGACCAGGACAGGGCTGTCGTCCGACAGTTTTGAATCCCGCACCCCCACCTCCTCCTCGACGAACGCGGCCTCCACGCAGCCTGTGTCACCGCTCACGCTGCTCTTTCGCCACGTCGCGGCTGCGAACCCCACTGAAGTCATCAGCTGCCTCTCACTCCGGGAACGATGGCGTCCAAGCGCTCGACCTCAACCTCGAGAGCATTAAGGTATTTAACGGCATGATTGCCGTGCAATGCAACGGCCTTCAGCCCCGTGAACGCCTTCTCAAACCGAGTGACGGAAGTTTCCTCGCTGAAGTAGCAGTCACCTCCGGGCGACTCGATCCAAACCGTGCGGGGGCTGAGGCCGGAACGGAAGTCGAAGATGGTGAACCCCTGGGCTGCTACGACAGTGTGCTGCACGCCGATCGGGACGACACCGAGCTCGATGTTGGGATGGTCCACCAAGCCCGTCAGATGCTGGATCTGAGCTCTGGACACCTCGACCGGAAACGCGCGGAACAGCAGAGCTCGAGCGTCCACCACGACCACGAAGCGAGGCGCGTCAGGTCCCTCCAACGTCTGCTGTCGCGCCATGCGCACGTCGGCGATGTAGTCCGGGCTGCCCGCCCCGACCGCGACCGCCATCGCGTAAGCGTAGGCTCGGGTCTGCAACAGACCCGGCACGACGACCGGCTGATACTGCCTGATCTCCCGCGTTGTCGACTCCAACGCCGCGACTGCTCCCTGTCGCCGTCCCCAGCCGCCGGCACTCGTGATCCAGGACCCCTCGCCGTTCTCCTCCGCAGTCGCCGCCAGCAGCTCAGCACGGATATCAGGATCCACCCCGTAGAGGCCGAGCAACCGGTCTACGTCGCGAACGGTGAAAGCCGTCGCTCCGGTCTCGATCCGGGAGACCTTCGACTGCGACCATTGAAGCGAATCTGCGACCCGCTCCCCGGACCATCCCAAGTTCTCACGTACTCGACGCAGCTCAGCGCCCACTCGGTAGCGTTGAGGCGATCCGCGAGTACCCATACGTCAGCGACTCCATGCGCACGTGCATAAACTCCTCGGACAGTACAGCACCCCTAGCGCTGAGAACCAGCACCGGCGGCCCACCAAGATCGCGCAAGCTCGGGCGACGTGAGCGGCGGACGCCCGTAGCGTGCGCCCCTCCACCGGCCCGTTCATGCTCGTCGGGAAGACTGGGTAAGAGCGAACGGATGCGGTGCTGTGTGCCGGCAACTGATCACTTACGGACCCTGGCCGAAGCCCGTCTGACAAGGTGCTGGCCAAGCATGGCCGTGAGCTGCAAACGTTCGTTCAGAGGCACCTCGGAGGACTTGGCACTGTTGAAGTCATCGCCCACGTACCGCGGGATGATGTGCCAGTGGAGATGGAAAATGTCTTGAGCGGGAGGTCCCAGGTTGAGCCGCACCGTCGTCCCGCTGGCACTGAATGCAGCCTTCACCGCCTGCGTCGTCACCTGAAGCGCGGCCAGCATAGGGGCCGCCTTCTCGGGCGGCACGTCGGCGATGCCGCCGAAGTGACCTGCCGGAACGAGAAGCATATGACCTCTGTTGTTCGGCCGCTGGTGCAGTGCCGGAAAAACAACGAACTCCTTGTTGACGGCAAGGCAGACCCCGGGATCGGTAACGCCAGCCGTCACCGAGCAGAACACGCACGACAGATTCAAGATCGCGATCGCCTTCCGGAGCGAGGTTTCGCACCATCCTCCCCGATGGGCTGACGTGCGCGGCGGATGGATGCACGTGTCTTATGCCCGAGGTTCTACTCACCCAGGAAGACGAACCGGCGCCTGCCTAGGCTTGCTGCACGCCGCCTGGTTCGCATTCCCCTCGCCATGATCTACATCGCCCGCGTCCTACCCAAGACCAGCGGCGCGCTCGTGGCCGCCGACCTCCTGGCGTAACCGCCAGTCGACCGAGTTGCCATACGGAGACGATCATGAGCGTGTTTCGCGGAACCGCCGGCTTCTACCGACAGTATCGGCCCGGCATCCCGCAGGACGTAGCCGACCTTTTGGACGCGGCGGTTCCCGCACGGTCGCCTCGCCGCCTGCTCGACGTGGGCACCGGCACGGGGTTGGTGGTGGAGGCGCTGCACGGCCGATTCGACGACATCATCGCGATCGACAACGACGCGGACATGCTCCACGCGGCTGAGGCCGCGCTGCGCCCACAGTTACCCGCTGGCACAGACCTCCTCTTGCAACAGGTGACAGCGGAGGAGTTCACACCGCCACCGGGATGGCAAGCCGACTTGGTGACGATCTGTCGAGCCTTCCACTGGCTCGACCAAGCAGCTGTCCTAGCCCGCCTCGATACCCAGGTCAGCCCCGACGGAGCCGTCGCGATCTTTGGCGACAACAGCTTTTGGACAGCCACAAGTCCGTGGAAGGCCGCCGTCCGCTCGGTCATCCAGAACTTCCTTGGTGAGCAACGTCGAGCCGGAGCCAGCACGTTTCAGCAACACAATCGGCCCTACAGCGACATTTTGCGAGAGTCGCCGTTTCGGCAGGTTGAGGAGCTCACCGTTGCAGTCATCCGTACCTGGACAGCCGACAGCATTCTGGGTTACCTGTACTCCACCTCGTTCGCCGCTCCCCACCTGTTCGGCGACCGCATCGACGAGTTTGACCAGACCGTCCGCGCGTCTCTCACGCAGTTCAGTGCCACCGACACATTCGAAGAGGACAACGAGTTCCTCATCCGGATCGGCCGGAGGAGTCGCGCATGAAACGCCAGTACGGGTCTTTGCTGGCTCCCGAGCCAGCCCCACAGCTGACTGAGGACTCCATCCTGTGCCTGCCACTCGGTCGAACACCACCGCCGGCCCCGGCGCCCGACTCGCGGGCATTCGGGATGCCGGGTCTTGCGCTGCGCGTTAAGCGGCTTCTACGGTTGGCGGATGCTGCTGCTGGCGTGTCTGGCCGTCGTGGTGATCGGCGGCGGTCTCATCGCGTGGGCGTCCCGAGTGACAGCCGGGCTACGCCGCACGCGGCTAGAGGGCATCGCGTTCTTGGCAGGACTGGCTTTCGCGTTCGGTGGCGTTATCGCGGTAGAGGTGTGGGCCTAAGCAGCAGCTGCGCCACGTCACGCGTACCGGCCGTTGAGACGCTCAGCGGGCAGTCCAAGGGCTCGGCATCCTGGCGAATCTGGTCGGCGTGGTGGAGGCCCTCGGCCTTCAGCACCTGTGCAGGCCCTCGTCGGGTCAACCCGTGCCACCGGTCCGGGGCCGTCTTCGACCCGCCTCTGCGCGGGCCCTGTTCGACATCGAACGGGCGCGGATCGCCGCACTGGTGGCCGACTACCGGCCCTTTGGTTCCGTCCGTGAGGTCGCGGTAGGGAGTTGTCATACCGGCGCGGCGGGATGAGCTGGTGAAACCTCGCCCGACCAAACTGGGCGATCGTGATGTTGGCTCGTATCCTCGGAGGCTCGATCGTCGGACCTCGGAGGGTCGCCGCGTATGCCACCCGTTCCCGTCATCACTCGCACCGCCGGCCGCGCGCCCGATCCCGAAGCCGTCTGCGAGGTTGCCCGATGTATGCGAGCTGCGGTGGTGACCTGGCAGGTGGCTCGGTCCGGGGTCATCTTCGGAGACCGGTGGATCGCCGGCGAGGACGTCGACCTGTGCCGGGAGCACGACAAGCGGGCCCTCCGGCTGACCGGCGCCGAGGACTACGTCGACGCCTGACCGTTGCGGCGCAACGTCAGGCACCGAAGCCTAAATAGTGGCCTCCGCAGCGCTTCGCGAGCGATGACAGTTGGGCGACCCGGGCATGGTGGCTGGGATCGGGTGGCAGATCGGAGAATTCGGCCGCTATCCGCCGACGGTCTGGGTGGGTCCCGTCTTCGAACGGTTGGATGCTGACTTCACCACCCAGAGCGGCCAGTGCTGCTACGCAGGCATCGACCGCCTCGACCGAAACGTCGAGATGGTAGATGGTCCGGCGAGGCATCGGCTCGGGATAGTCGCCGTAGTCCTCTGCCATCGCCCAGTGCATGCGCTGGGCAAGGTCCGCCAGTAGGGCGTTGAGTTCACCGGCCGAAGCACCTTGAGGCAGCGGTCCGCGGTCCGTTAGCCGACCGACCAGGCGACGCACCAGGTCCGGCGGAAGCTCGCCGGCCAGCAGATAGCCATGCACGACGACGAGCACACCGAAGATCGCCTCAAGGTCACGTCTTGGTAGTGCCCGGGTTCGCGGCTCCACCCGCATCATGCTACTGGCCTCGGAGCTCCTCATGAAGGTCGCCGCCGTTGGAGCAGGACATCCGATAGTCCGTAGATGTCAAGCCCGCGATCTCGCCGCGCCTCTGACGGTTCTCGGCTTAATGATGCACGGGTGCGACAGCCCCTCGATTTCAATGAATCGTCGCAGGCGTTCGTGCCACCGCAGCCACAGAGGGCCGGGGTGCCGTACTCGGCGAGCCGTCCTGCGCCCGTGCGGCGCGTCTCAGCGCTCATCACATGCGGCTGGTCTCTCCAGCCCTGATCCTGATGCTCGTACATGTAGCAGTAGTCGCATCTAATGTTGCACCGCGACGCGACCTTGACCAGGAATGACGTGAACCGGATCGGCTGACCGTTACCCACCAGCAACTCGCGCTCTGTCAAGTTGTCCGTGGTGGCTTGATCAGCCTACTTTTCAGGATCGGTTGTGCCGGTGGCGCATTCGCCCATAGCTTGTGATCTCCTGATCCTCCTAGTTGGCCATTCTCTGGTGGAGGCGGGCGAGGGCCGGGTGCTCGGGCCGGTGCTCACGCAATTCCTCGGCCAAATCTCCCTGCGGGGCAACGGATGTGGCGGTCTCAGGAGCCATCGCGTCCCTCGCAATCCTATTCTCGACAGTGCGGGAACGGTGGACGGCACCATGGTGCCCGACCGGGGCGTTCGACCGGAAGGGCCAGGTCAACACGATCATGGAGGGTTATCGCATCTTGAAGATCACCGAAGGTGTGCCTTGGGCGTTAACCGCATCCGGCACGGGCGTCGAGGTCACCGCCACTCGGGGCGAGACGGCTTCATCGGCCAGCGCCGGGATCGCCCTGGTCGTCCTCGGCAGACAGGGTGTCCAGTACGCCGGTGATCTCGAGAGTGCGGCGGACGCGGCCGGTGGGGTTGACCAGAACGAGTCGGCGGCCGGCTGCCCTGGCCGTGTTCCGGGCGGTGATCAGGGCGCTGATGACGGTCGAGTCGATGAACTCCACCGCCTGGACGTCGACCTCGACCAGGTCAGCGATGTTGATCGTCTCCTCGAGGAGGCTCAGCAGTCCGGCGGCAGCGTTGACGTCGATCTCCCCGGACAGCGTGACGACACGGCGATCGTGCTCGACGCGCACCGTGTGCTGCCATGTGGGGGTGGGCATCATCGCTCGCCGTCCTCCGCTCGCTCCCTGAGGTAAGCCTCGCTCGCCTCGTCACCTGCCACCGGGGGCATCGTCCTGCCTGCCGGCGGCGGGAGGCGAGCGGTCACCGAGGCGGTCATGCCGTCGGGCCGACGGTGCAGCGTCAACCCCCCGGTCAACTCGTCGGCCAGCCACAGCCCTCGACCCCCGGCCACATCTGCCGCCGGTAGTCGCACCGGCATGCTGCCAGCGGCGGCGCCGTGGTCACTGACCTCGCAGACCAACACGTCGTCCCGGCGGCGTAGCTCGACGTGTCCTTGGCCGCCGCCGTGGCGTACGGCGTTGGAGACCAACTCGTGCACGGCGAGAACGAAGTCGTAGCCGGCGTCCTGCGGCATCCCCACCGCGGACACCAGCGCCTCCAGCGCGTGCCGCACCTCGGTGACCGTGGCGGCGGTGAAACCCTGCGACATCAGCGCCACCTCGAAAGTGCCAGACCCCCGCGCGCCGCCATCCCACCCAGGGAGCGGCCGGTCGTCGCTCATGCTGGGCAGGGTACCCAGCCACCACAGATCCGCGACCCTTGCTCAACAGTAAATACGCGCCCCACCGACAGGCACCCCTCACCTCGACACCCCGCTCAACAACGGCGGGCGGCGCCATGTAACGGCGGCACCGGGCGCAGCGCCAGATGGTGGGAGGCCGGGGTGCGCGGCCTGCCCGGCCCGGGCGGAACTCCCCGCGCCCCCTCGGATCCCGGAGTCCGCCCGGGCCCCTACGACCCAACCCGAAACCCGGAGAAGGCCATGGCCACGCCCCCCGCCCAATCCACTCCGCCCGAATGGCCGCCGCCCGCCGGCAGCCACCCATCGACCCCACCGCCAGTCTGGCACCTGCCGTACCCCCAGGCCCAGGCCGCGCCGCCGGGGTCCGGCCAGTGGTGGCCCTATGCCATGTTCGGCGGAATCACGCTCCTCATCGGCTGCCTCGCCCTGATCGTCGTCGCCGCAAGCAGGTGAAACAAGGCCCGGCCCGCGTGATGCTGGCTCGCCCCACGCCTGGCAGGTTGGGACCTCACGCAGCGATGTGCGGCGTACCTACGCATCGTTGAGGAGTTCGATGCCCGTTTCAGAACACCAGGGACCGCCCCCGCCGTGCCGCACCGTCGCCTCTGTCGCACGAGGCTGCCGCGGCGGGCCGACGGCCTGGACGGCATCCCAGCCGCAGCTACAGCAAGCACCGCCGCTCGGGCCACCGGTCAGAAGCAGCGCCCCCGCCCCCCGCTGCGGCCCACCCGGCCCGCCCGGGCCCACCGACACGAACCCGCCCGCCCCGAACCATCTCGGCACGGACCAGCACACACACCCGCCGAAACAGAGGAGCACCAACGGAGCACCGCCGTCCCACAAGACGGGAAAAACGAGCCCGAAAACGGGAAACGAAAAGGCCGCGGCCTGCGTTTCCGCTGGTCACGGCCTTGATCGTTGGTGCGCCCGAAGGGACTCGAACCCCTAACCTTCTGATCCGTAGTCAGATGCTCTATCCGTTGAGCTACGGGCGCCTGGTGCTCGGCCAGTCTACACAACCGGCTTTCGCGCGGAGACTCCGGGATTCGAACCCGGGAGGGGCTTTAAGACCCCAACCGCATTAGCAGTGCGGCGCCATAGACCAGACTAGGCGAAGTCTCCCTGGTGACCCACGAGGTCACCGCGCCCGAGGATACAGGTCCGTACCCGCCCGGGGCAAAGCGACTATCGGACCGGCCGCCCCGACCGCGTTTTCGTCGTGTGCCAGATCACGCCCACGGCTACGCTCCATCGATATGCAGGAGCAGCCGCCGAGCGATCCGCCCCGTCGCGAGCCCGCCCCCAAGGCCCGGCGGAGCCGCTCCCCACGACCGACGTTCAACCCACCGACACCGGAGCCCGCCGCAGAGAACGCGACGAGCGACACACCGCCGCCCCGGCGTCCGCGCCGGGCGGCGCCCACTGTCGTCTTCCAGCCGCCGACGCCGGCCACCGACGCACCGTCGGCGCCGCGCCCGCGCCCGGCCGCCGACCCTTCGCCGGCCGATCCGGGTACGCCCGACGAGCACGCCGCTCCGAAGGCTTCGGTCGACGGCCCGGGTACGCCGCCGAAAGAGCAGATCGCCTCGGGGACGTTTACGACTCCCTCGGGCACGACTGCCGCAGAGCCGTCGCCGAGCGCCGGGGAGGGCACGCTCCCGGCCGATGAGAGGCCGTCACAGCAGAGCAGCAGCAAGCCACCGAGCCTCCGGCCGGGCCGGTCTCCCCACCGGCCGGGGAGGAAACACCGAAACGGGCGCGCCGCGCTCCCGCCGCCAAGAAGGCCGCCCCGGTCGCGAAGAAAGCGGCCCCAGTTGTGAAGAAGGCTGCGCCGGCGGTCAAGAAGGCCACTCGGAAGGCGTCGCCTCCGAAGCAGGAGACGGCGATCAGCACGACGGAGCCCACACCCACCGAACGGCAGCCCGACGGCACCGAGCCGGTCACGGCGGAGCGTCCCGTCACCGCACCTTCGCCCGGACGGACCCGCCGGACCACGAAGGCCACCCCGTCGGCGGCGATGGCGATCCCGGCAACGGCGAGTCCAGCCGCCGCCGACACCACGACACCCCGCGCCGAGCAGTCCGACGAGCCGACGCACGGCACGGTCGTCGAGCGGGCACCCGCACAACCCGACGTCACGCGTACCCCGATGGAGGGCTGGCGGGCGGTGGTGCCGCAGCTGCGCGACCACCCCGGGTTCGCGCCGGAGCTGCTGGCCCTGGCGGCGGTCGACGCGCTCGGGCCGCGGGCCGCGGCCTGGGTGGAGCAGGTCCGGCGGGCCTACCCGGAGGCGGACGCCGACGGGGTGGCTCGGCTGGCGACGCGGCGGTTCGTGCGGATGGCCGGTACGGGTGGGGCGCTCGCGGCGGGCGCCGGGCTGTTCGCGCCGGTCGCGGAGCTGGCGACGGTGCTGTGGACGCAGGCGAACCTGGTGCTGCATCTGGCAGCGGCGTACGGGCGGGATCCGGCGCATCCGGATCGGGCCGCCGAGCTGCTGGTGCTCACGTTGGTGCACCCGGACGACGGCACCGCGCGGGCGGCGCTGGCGGCGGCTCGGGCGGCTGATGCTCCGGCGGAGGGTCCGTGGGGGCGCGTGGTGGAGGCGGCCTGGCGGCTGGCGACGCCGGTGGCCGCGCAGGCGGGTGGCTGGCTCGGGCTGCGGTTGGCCGCCCGGTTGCTGCCGGGCGCGGCGGCGCTGGCGGCCGCGACCGGCGGTACGGCGACGGCCGAGCGGGTGGCCGCGCGGGCGGTCGCCCGGTATCGGGCGTGATCGACACCAGTTCGGCGAGCCGGCGCGGTCAGGCGGGCCCGATGCCGCCACTTCCCCGACCTGGCGGCGGACGGAACGCGTGCGGTCAGAGCCAGTCGAACCAGGACTTCGGCAGCATCGCGTAGCCGACGAACGCGAAGATGTCGAGCAGCGTGTGCGCGACGATCAGCGGGGCGACCCGGCGGGTACGCAGGTAGAACAGCCCGAAGATCACGCCCATGACGGCGTTGCCGACGAACGCGCCGAAGCCCTGGTAGAGGTGGTACGAGCCGCGCAGCAGCGCGCTCGTGGCGAGCACCGCGCCGATCCGCCAGTTGAGCTGCCGCAGCCGGGTGATCAGGTAGCCGACCACGATCACCTCCTCCAGCACGGCGTTCTGCACGGCGGCGAGGATCAGCACCGGCACCGTCCACCAGAGGTCCGGCAGCGCGGCCGGGACCAGCGTGGCGTTGAGCCCGAGCTGCGCCGCCGCCCAGAACAGCGCCAGCCCGGGCAGGCCGATGAGCGCGGTCAGGCCCGCGCCCCGGGCCAGGTCGGAGGCGGGCCGGCGGAAGTCGACGCCGAGCGTCCGTGCCGGGTCGCCGGGGTCGCGCGCCAGCAGGTGTACGGCGAGCAGTACCGGCAGCAGCGCGAAGACGATCCCGAGCAGCTGGTACGTGAGGTCGAGGTACGGCCGGGCCGACGCGGAGGTGTTCAGCGCTGCGGTCTGCTTGGACAGCCCACCGGTCGCGGTCAGCTTCGCGATGAGCGAGACGAGCGCGTACACGGCCGACTGGCCGAGGGACAGACCGAGCACGAGCAGCGTCTCGGTGCCCAGCATCCGGCGGGAGACCGGACGGGCCAGCTCGTCAACCGTCACCGGACCATGAAAGCACTTCGGCGACCGGGCCGGACGGTCGCACAGCCTGTGCGACCGGCGTACACGCTCCGTGGACATTCTATGCGGGCCGATCCGCCCGTACGGAGAAGGAGCGTGCCCCTGTGGAGAACTTCGCGCGGCTGCTGAAGGAGAGCTGGACCCTGGTCGAGGAGCACCGGGAGCGGCTCAGCGGTCACTTCTACGCCCGGCTGTTCCTCCTCGACCCGGAGCTGCGCAAGCTCTTCCCGGTGCAGATGAACGGCCAGGGGGACCGCATCCTGGAGGCCATCGTCACGGCCACCCAGACGGTGGGCGACCCGGAGAGCTTCGACGAGTACCTGCGCGCGCTGGGCCGCGACCACCGCAAGTACCACGTGTCGGCCGAGCACTACGCGACGATGGGCGTCGCGCTGCTCGACGCGCTGCGCAGCACCGCCGGGGACGGCTGGAACCTGGAGTACGACCAGGCGTGGCGGGAGGCGTACGCCGGCATCAGCGAGCGGATGCTGGCCGGCGCGGAGGCGGACGAGAACCCGCCGTACTGGCACGCCGAGGTGCTGACCCACGAGCGGCACGGCCCGGACACGGCGGTGCTGACCGTCCGCGCGCTCCAGGATCCGCTGCCGTGGCGGGCCGGCCAGTACGTGAGCGTGGAGGTGCCGCGCTACCACCCGCGGGTGTGGCGGACGTACTCGGTGGCGAACGCGCCGAACGAGGAGAACGTGCTGGAGTTCCACGTCCGGACGCCACCGGGCGCGGCCGGTTGGGTGTCCGGCGCGCTGGTGCGCCGTACCAAGCCGGGTGACCTGCTGCGGGTGGCCGCGCCGATGGGTTCGATGACGCTGGACCCGGAGTCCACCCGGGACGTCCTCTGCGTGGCCGGCGGGGTCGGCCTGGCGCCGATCAAGGCGCTCGTGGAGGAGCTGACCCGGGTCAACCGGACCCGCTGGGTGCACGTCTTCTACGGCGCGCGCCGCCCGGACGAGCTGTACGGGCTGCCCGGCCTGGAGGACCTCGTCGCGTCCCACCCGTGGTTGTCGGTGACGCCGGCGTGCAGCGAGGACCCGGACTTCGGCGGCGAACTCGGTGACGTCTCCGAGGTGGTCACCCGGTACGGCCCGTGGACCACGCACGACTGCTACGTCTCCGGCTCGGCCGCCATGGTCCGGGCCACCCTGCGGGCGCTCGCCGCCGACGACGTCCCGCCCGACCACATCCGGTACGACACGTTCGGCAACCTCTGAACCTTGCTCCCCCCGAGCCGGGTCGCGTGCCCCCGCCCCCTGGGGCACGCGACCCGGCCCCCCGTTTCTCAGTAACGCCAGGGGGTGCCGGTCTCGCGGTACTCCTCCACAGGCACGAGCGGCACGCCGGGTGCCATCCGGTCGACGTAGAGCCGCCCCTCCAGGTGGTCGATCTCGTGTGCGACCAGCCGCGCCATCGCGTACTCGTAGGACGTGATCACCCGGCTGCCGTCCCACAGGGCGTGCTCAACGTCGATGCGCAGCGGCCGGGGCACCAGGCCGCGGTGGTCGAAGAAGGACAGGCAGCCCTCGTACTGCTCGTCGGTCTCGGTGGCGGCGTCCACCACCCGGGGGTTGAGCAGCACCACCGGGTCGGCCGCCCGGTCGGCCGGGCGCACGAGCGCCGCTGACCAGCCGATGCCGAGCTGGGGCGCGGCGAGGCCGACGCCCTTGCTGAACGGGTGCAGCTCGTCCAGGCGGACCAGCATCGCGGCGAGCCGGTCGATCACCTGCCGGGCGTGCTGTTCGTCGGCCGGCAGGTCGAACTGGCGGGCCCGCTGCCGCAGCAGGTCGTCGCCGCGCTGCACGATGCCCACTGCGCGCATCCGGTCGCTGGCCCGTACCCGGGCGCCGCCGGTGGGCGCGCTGTCCGGTTCGGCGTCCGGCTCGGGGCTGCGGAACCGCCACTGCATCCGGTAGCGGGCGTTCAGCGGCGGGTCGTCGGTCCCCCAGTCGAAGACCACCCGGCCGCCGTCCGCCGAACGCTGGATCGGGGTACGCAGCGGCCCCTCCTCCGCCGACAGCGAGGTCTCCGCGCCCCACACCTTCGGGTCGAGGTCCGCGGGCAGGTCGAGCCGCACCGCCAGGTGCCGGGTGGGCAGGCGTACGGCCCGCTGGAACCAGGGGCCCCACTTGTCCCGGCCGACGCGGTACGCGTACTCGATGGTGACCCGGTCGCCGGGGTAGAGCGGGAAGCGTCCCTCGTCGTTCTCGAACAGCAGCCAGATCTCCTTGAACGCGTCCCGGTCGTGTTTGGCCCGCCAGTGCATCGGCTCGCGTCCGTTGCCGTCGTCCCGGTACGCGGTGAGCTGCAGCTCGGCGAAGGTCAGCGGGTGTTCCCGGTGGTGCCGGTTGGAGCGGCCCGGGTCGTTGGGGTAGCGGTCGACGGCGACCCGGACCAGGTAGCGGGTGACCGGTTCGGTGCCCGCGTTGTACAGCTCCCGCCGGATCGCGCAGTGGTAGCCGTCCCCGGTGTGGGTGAGCGTGGCCATCTCCCGTTCCACCACGAGGCCGGTCCCCGGGGGCAGCCACTGGCCGGGCACGGGTGGGTCGCGGTGCGCGGTGCCGGTCCGGCCGTGCCGCAGCTCGTCGTACTCCCGGAAGCGCTGCCAGATCGCGCCGCTGGCCTCCAGGACGGCCTCGGCCCGGCGGGCGAAGTCCTCGGTGGGCCGGTGCCGGCGCCCTTCGACGTGACTGACGTAGGACGGGTCGAAGCCCATCATCGTGGCCAGTTGCTTCTTGGACAGCCCTCGGCCGGTCCGGTGCCGGGCGAGTTCGGCCGCGAACGAGTCCGCGGCACGCTCGATCGGTGAGGTCGTCATCAGCTTCCTCGTACGCGGGAAGACCATTTTCACGTTGAGTGGCCGAACGTGTACGGAAACTGCCTCGTATTCGACACTCACCTTGACTTTTCAGCGGCGTACGTCGATCCTTACGCCGTCTGCCGCCGGTTCTCCGGCGGCGTTTTTCGTCTCCGAGGCCGGGTAGTACGCCACGGCCGTGGAGTGACGGGGACCTCCCCGCGATACCGCGGCACCACTTCCCCTCCCGCCGGGAGGGTGGTTAGGCTAGCCTTAGCTTGGGTCGACGGCACGCGCCGACCGCAGGGCGACAGGACAGGGGACGGCCAGGTGACTGCGGTGATGCCGGGGCGCGACGCCGCCACCCCGCTCGCCCCTGTGACAGCGACCCTGCGCGCCATGTTCGGCACCGACGACCTGCCCGGGCTCGCACCCGGCCTGCTGGTCCACGACGAGCTGGACCGCTGGTCCCCGGCCACCCGGCTGATCGACGGCACGCTGCTGTCCGAGTTCCTGACCGCCGCCGGCCGCCGCTGGGGTGGCACCCCGCACGCGTGCGCCGCGCTGGCCTGGAAGTCCTACAGCTACTGGACCGCGCTACCCGCGGTGCTCGGCTGGGCGTCCGCCCGCCGGGTGCCGCTGCTCGACCCGGCCGACGTGCTCGTGCACTTCGAGGACCACCACCAGCTCCTCACCTTGGGACTGCGTGCCTCCACCCCGGTGGCGGTGCTGCCGAGCGACCCGCTGGCCCTCGCCGGCGCTCCGGGCGTACGGGTGGTGACGGACGAGGCGGCGCTGCTCGGCGCGCTGCGCGCGTCCCTGCTCGACGCCCACTTCGCCCCGCTGATCGGCGCCATCCAGGGCGAGGTCCGGATCGGCACCCGTACGCTGCTCGGCTCGGTGGCCTCCGGCATCGCCCACGGCATCCTGCGCGCGTCGGACGCGCTGCCCGGCTCGGCCACGGCGGCCGTCGGCACGCTGCTCGACGCGCTCGACCTGAGCGACCTTGTCGAACTGGTGCCCGGCCCGGCCGGCGAGCCGACTGTGCAGCGGCGCACCTGCTGCCTGGCGTTCACGCTGCCCCGGCCCAAGGTGTGCCAGGGCTGCTGCGTCCGCCAGGGCTGACCGCTCACTCGACCAGCGGCCGGACGTCCCACAACCACACCCCGCCGGTACGCCTCGGCGTGATCCCGCTCAGCTCCGTCATCGCCCGGCGCAGCGCGTCGGCCTGCGGCAGCCGGGGGTCGAGGATCACCGCGCCGGCCCGCCAGTAGCGCAGGTCGTCCACGGCGGCCACCCGGTCCTGCGGCGTGATCGGCGGGACCGCGTCGGTGCGCCGTACCGTCTCGAAGAACGTGCTGGTGGGACGCGGCGGCGCGGTGAAGAGGGCGATCCGGTCCCCGCCCGGGCGGGTGTCCGGATAGAGGAAGTAGCCGCGGGCCAGCGGCATGTCCAGCCGGGTCTCGGCGGACCAGCGCAGCGGGACCGCGTACGTGGTGTCGGGCAGCGGCAGCGTGACGATGCTCCGCCCGCCGGCGACGTAGGGACGCCAGGCGCCGGCGGTGACGAACGTCGGAGTCGGGTCGAGGCGCTTCGCGGGCAGCGGGGTGGGCAGGATCGGCAGCAGCGCCATGGCGAGCACTGTGACGGTGGCGAACCGGATCTGGTCGCGCGCGTCCGGGTGCCGTACGGCGAGCCGCCGGGCCCGGTCGGCACCGAACGCGAGCAGCACGCCGATGATCGGGGTGAGCGCGAGCGACCAGCGGGTGGGCACCACCGAGTGCAGGACCGGCAGGTTCTCCAGCGCGGCCCAGGGGCCGGGGATGCCGGTGTCCCGCCCGTCGTAGCGGATCTCCCGGCCGAGCGAGAAGAGCGCGAACACGAGCCCGACCGCTGCCAGCCCGAGCACCACGGCGTTGCGGCGCAGCCACCAGACCAGCGCGATCACCAGAATCACCAGCGGCCAGCCGAAGAACGCGTTCTCCTCGGTGGCGTTCTTCACGAGCGGTTCGCTGCCCCGGGCGTCGCCCGCCACCGACTCCCGTGACCAGGCCACGTACGCGGCGAGGTCGGTGGAGTAGCCCCGGATCAGCGTGGAGAGCCCGCTGTACGCGCCGGGGCCGAAGAACTGCACCCAGAGCGGGTACGCGAGCAGCGCCCCGGCGACCGCCGCTGCGACCCCGAGCCCGGCGGCGAACGGGCGGGCCGCCGAGCGCAGCGCGGGACGGCCGAGCGCCAGCGCGAGCACCACCACGCCGAGCCCGATGGCGGTCATCAGCAGGATCTCCAGGTTGAGGAACGCCTGCCAGACGATCACCAGGCCGAGCAGGACGCCGTTGCGCAGCCACCGGCCGGGTTCGGCCAGGCGCAGCGTCCGCCAGATGATCAGCGGCACCACGTACTGGCTGACGATGTTGGGGTGCGAGTTGGCGTGCGAGATCATCGCCGGCGCGAACGCGCAGAAGGCGGCACCCAGCCAGGCCGGACCGCGGGACTTCACGACAACTCGGGAGAGCAGGAAATACCAGGACACGCCGGTGGCGGCGAGCCCGAGAGTGAGGAAAATCAGAAAGGACCAGCGCGGGCCTGCCCAGAGCGTTATCGGGGTCAGCGGCAATGAAACGGATAATACGGACGTATTGGCCATGAGATTGACGACATCCGGCACATTCATCCGGTCCGAGGTGAACGGATAGGCGAAGTCAGTGACGACGCGAGCACCATGCGCCATCATCCATTCGAATTGCGCCTGATCTGTCCGATTGTCCCGGACGCCATTGCGCGGATCGACCCAGAGCCGGGCGGTGACCCAGAACGCGAGCAGCACGAAGCTGAGCACGGCGAGCGCGTCGATCCGCCTACCCTGCCCCGATTTGGCCACGCTCGCGCCGCTTTCCGGAGTAGTCATGACATTTCAGAGCGTAGTCAGGGTATGACGGGCACGTGCAATGTTCCGGGGAATCACGTACTATGTGCCGAGTTCGCCGACCGCCGAACAGGCACCCCTCCGGATCACAATTCGGCCCCCCTCCGTCCCCCGATTTCCCCCTCAGCCATCCAGATGGTTGACTCTGACGGTCCAGGCGCGGGTCAGTCATATCGTGAGGAATCGACGCATGGCAGAAATCACTGGGGATCAGCGCGTCCAGTCCGAGGTGCTCGAAGGCCTGGCGACGGCTGTCAACCACCGGCAGTGGTTCGTCGAGCTGGCGGTGCCCTACCTCGGTGACAACCCGATCGAGATCGGCAGCGGCCTCGGCGACTACGCCTCCGCCTGGGCCGCGTACGCACCCCGGATCACCGCCACCGAGGCCGACCCGGACCGGCTGATCCAGCTCAAGGAGCGGCTGTCCGACCACCCGGGCGTCGAGGTCCGGCAGATGCTGCTCCCGCACCACGAGCGCGGCGACTACAGCGCGGCCGTCTCCTACAACGTGCTGGAGCACATCGACGACCACGTGGGCGCGCTGCGCAGCATGCGGGACCTGGTCCGCCCCGGCGGCGCCGTGGTCATCATCGTGCCGGCGTTCCAGTTCGCCATGAGCCCCGCCGACATCGCCACCGGCCACGTCCGTCGCTACACGAAGAAGACGCTCGCCGCGGCGATGACCGAGGCGGGCCTCACCGTCGAGCGGATCCACTACGCCAACGCGCTCGGCCTGATCGGCTACTTCATGGCCACCAAGGTCTTCCGGCTGATGCCGAAGGAGGGCCCGATGGTGAAGGTCTACGACACCCTCGTGCTGCCAGTCACCAAGGCCGCCGAGCAGCGCGTCCGGCCGCCGTTCGGCCAGTCCGTCTTCGCCGTCGCCCGCGTGTAAGGAAGGGCCCCTTGTTAACAGACGTCTGTTAACAAGGGGCCCTTCCTTACACCTCACTCCTTGATCTGGTACGTCGGGCGGATGACCGCCCGGGCCAGGGTGTGGAAGGCCAGGTTGAAGCCGACGAAGGCCGGGCTGGCCCCGGCCGGAATGTCGAGGCGGTCCACGTCCACCGCGTGCACCGCGAACACGTACCGGTGCGGGCGGTCCCCGGCCGGCGGCGCCGCACCGCCGTAGCCGGTGTCGCCGTAGTCGTTGCGGACGCTGAACGCGCCACCCAGATCGGCCTCACGCACGCCGGTGGGCAGCTCGGTGACGGAGACCGGCACGTTCACCAGCACCCAGTGCCAGAAGCCGCTGCCGGTCGGGGCGTCCGGGTCGAAGCACGTGACCACGAAGCTCTTGGTCTCGGCCGGGAAGCCCGACCAGGACAGCTGGGGTGAGACGTTCTCGCCGCCGGTGCTGCCGTGCGCGTACCGCGCGTCCATCGGCTCGCCGTTGTGCACGTCGTCGCTGGTCAGGTCGAACGACGGCACCGTCGGCAGCAGCTCGTACGGGTCCGGGGCGATCGGTCGTTCCAGGGTCATCGAAACGGTCCTTCCGGGTACGCGAATGTCCTGCGCCCCTTCATACCCCGTTGTCCGCGCCACCGTGCTGTCGGCGCACCATCTCGTTGATCCAGACCGGCGCGTACGGCGACGTGCATCCCGGCGGCGTCGGATAGTCCTTGAGCACCCCGAGCCGCTCGCCGATCCCGATCGCGCGGTCCCGGTACGCAGGGTGCTCGATCCCGATCTGCGCCAGGCAGTGGTTCATCGCCCACTGGAGGCGCTCCGGCGCGCCCGCCATCTCCGCCTCGATCACGTCGAGCAGGCCGGCCAGGTCCAGCCCGTCCGGATTCCGCGCCACCCGCTCGGTGGTCAGCGCCCAGCCGGCGCTCGCCACCACCGGATCCCTGTCGGCCGGCCAGGCCAGGCGCAGTGGCTCGGCGTGCGGGCTCTTCTTCACCACGTAGTTCACGAGCCAGTCGTGCACCTTCGGCGTACGCGCCTCGCGCAGCATGGCGTCCAGCTCGTCCCGCCCGTACGCCTTCGGCCGGCAGATCAGCATCGCGAGCAGCCGGGCCGCGCTGTCGCCGGTCGCCCACAGCTCGCGGGCCAGCTCCTGCTGCGTCTTCAGCCGCTTCGCGACCGCCCGCAGCTTGCCCAGGTTGACCCCGTGATCGTCACCGTGGCGCTCGTTCACCGCACGGATCTTCGGATCGTCGAGCGCGGCCAGCTCGGCCGTCACCTCAGCCACAGTCGTCGTCTCCGCCACCAGGGCCTCCCGCCGTCGCCGCACTCCGCAGCCTACGACCGGCCCGACGCTCCCGCTGTTCCGCCGCCCCGCCGTTCCTCCTCGGCCGCCCTGCCGTGCCGTTCGCGGTTGCAGATCGACGGTCTGGTGCTCGGCGCCCCAGGAGAAGGGGCATCTCCTGTTATGACTTCTCCCCCCACGATGCCCCGCCAGCGGACAACGCCCGCCTTGGAGGATGGGCTGAGCTGCGTGAAGGGAGATCAGCTACTGGCGGAGGGTGTGGGATTCGAACCCACGAAGACATCGCTGCCTTACCGGTTTTCAAGACCAGCGCCATCGGCCACTAGGCGAACCCTCCCGGCACGCCCCCGAGGGGTGCGCGACCGGGGACCAGTCTGCCACGAACCCCGTACCGGGCAAGCCGCCGTCCCACCTCCCTTGCGCGAATGTGTGCGTGCGGGAGAGCCCGGCAGTGGTGCTGATCAGCGGAATCATGGCAGCCGGCAAGTCCACAGTGGCCGAATGGCTGGCGCGGCGACTGCCCCGTGCGGTGCACCTGCGCGGCGACGTGTTCCGCCGCATGATCGTCAGCGGACCTGCCGGCCATGATCGGCCGGATCCGGCACCGGCCGCTGGCCGTGGTGGTGCTCGCGCCGCGCCCCGAGGTGGTCGCCGCCCGCGAGCGGGACCGGTCGAAGAAGGGGTACGGCGACTGGCCGGTGGCGGACCTGGACGCCGGGCTCCGCGCCGACACCCCCCGGATCGGGCTCTGGCTGGACTCCTCCGGCCAGACCCCGGAGGAGACGGTGACGGAGATCCTCGCCCGCGCGTGGACCGACGGGCAGATCGGGTAAGACTGAGTCATGCGCGCAGTCACGATCACGGAACCCGGCGGACCCGAGGCGCTCGTCTGGACCCACGTGCCGGATCCGGAGCCCGGTCCCGGCGAGGTGATCGTGGAGGTGCGGGCGAGCGCTGTGAACCGGGCCGACCTGTTGCAGCGGCAGGGGCACTACCCGCCGCCGCCGGGCGCGTCCGCGTACCCCGGTCTGGAGTGTTCGGGGACGGTGCGTGCGCTCGGTCCCGGCGTGACCGGCTGGTCGGTGGGCCAGGAGGTCTGCGCGCTGCTCGCCGGCGGCGGCTACGCCGAGCAGGTCGCGGTGCCGGCCGGGCAGTTGCTGCCGGTGCCGGCCGGGGTGGACCTGGTCGACGCGGCTGCGCTGCCGGAGGTGGCGTGCACGGTCTGGTCGAACGTGGTGGACCTGGCCCGGCTGGCCGAGGGGGACACGCTGCTGGTGCACGGCGGCGGCAGCGGGATCGGGACGTTCGCGATCCAGCTCGGCGTGGCGCTCGGCGCGACTGTGGTGGTGACCGCCCGCCCGGCCAAGCACGACCGGCTGCGTGAGCTGGGCGCCGCGCACACGATCGACTACCGCGAGCAGGACTTCGTCGACGAGGTACGCCGGGTCACCGACGGCCGGGGCGCCGACGTGATCCTGGACATCATGGGCGCGTCCTACCTGCCCCGGAACGTGGCGGCGCTGGCGACCGGCGGACGGCTCGTGGTGATCGGCATGCAGGGCGGGCGCAAGGGCGAACTCGACCTGGGGATGCTGCTGGCGAAGCGGGCGGCGGTGCACGCGACCGCGCTACGGTCCCGCCCGGTGGGGGGGAAGGCGGCGATCGTCCGGGGCGTACGCGAGCAGGTGTGGCCCCTGGTGGAGGCGGGCCGGATCCGGCCCGTCGTGCACGCCCGGGTGGACATGGCCGACGCCGCCGCCGCGCACCGCCTGGTGGAGACCAACGACCACCTGGGCAAGGTGCTGCTGGTCCGGTGAGGGTCAGCCCTGGCCGGGGCGCGGGAGCATGAGGCGCGGGCCGGGGCCCTCGGCGGCGAGCGAGTCCTCCGGGTTGTAGAGCGTGCAGCGCTGCAAGGACAGGCAGCCGCAGCCGATGCAGCCGTCCAGGTCGTCGCGGAGCTTGCCGAGCAGCCGGATCCGCTCGTCCAGCCGGTCCCGCCAGGCGCGGGACAGCGCGGCCCAGTCGTCGGGCGTGGGGGTACGCCCCGACGGCAGCGAGTCGAGCGCCGCCCGGATCTCCTCCAGCGACACACCCACCTGCTGGGAGATCCGGATGAACGCGACCCGGCGCAGCTCGGTACGGGCGTAGCGGCGCTGGTTGCCGCCGGTGCGGGCGGCGTGGATCAGGCCGAGCCGCTCGTAGTAGCGCAGCGCCGAGGGCGCGACGCCACTGCGGTCGGCGAGCTGCCCGATGGTCAGTGTTGCTTCGTGCATCACACGGCCTTGAGTTGAAGTTCGCTTCAAGTCCGAGGCTATCGGTATGACGACGACCACCGCCACCGACCTGGGCGCGCTCCTGGACCGGGTACGCGCCGGCCGCGAGTTCGGCGCCAACGTGTACTCGACGCTCGACGTGCTCCAGGTGCTCTACGACCGGGTGCTCCGGATCACCCCGGCCACCGTTGCCGACCCGGACCGGGACCGCTTCCTGCTCTCCAAGGGCCACGCGGTCGCCGGGTACTACGCGCTTCTCGCCGCCCGCGGTTTCCTGCCGGCCGAGTGGCTGGACGACCAGGGCGGCCCGGCGAGCCGGCTCGGCGACCACCCGGACCGGACGCTGGTGCCGGGGGTCGAGATCGGTTCCGGTTCACTGGGCCACGGGCTCGGGCTGGGCGTGGGCACCGCGCTCGGGCTGCGGGCCCAGGGCCGCACCGGCCCCCGGGTGTACGTGCTGCTCGGCGACGCCGAACTGGACGAGGGCTCCAACCACGAGGCGATCGCGTACGCGGGCGCGACCGGGCTGGGCAACCTGACAGCGATCGTGCTGGACAACCGCTCGGCCACATACGGCTGGCCGGGCGGCGCGGCGAGCCGGTTCACGGTGAACGGGTGGAGCGCCGCCACAGTCGACGGGCGCGACCACGACGCCCTGCACGCCGCCCTCACCGGGCACGACGATCACCGGCCGCACGTCGTCGTCGCGGTCGTCACGGACGGGGAGTGAGCATGACCAGCACCATGCGGGACGCATTCGTCACCAGCACCGAGGAGGTGCTCGCCGATCCGCGGACGACAGTCGTGCTCGCCGACATCTCCGCCGCCGCGTTCGAGCCGGCCGCCGCCCGGTACCCGGACCGGGTGATCAACGTGGGCATCCGGGAACAGTTGATGATCGGGGTGGCCGGTGGGCTGGCGCTGACCGGGCAGCGGCCGGTCGTGCACAGCTACGCCCCGTTCCTCGTCGAGCGGGCGTACGAGCAGATCAAGCTGGACCTCGACCACCAGGACGTCGGCGCGGTGCTCGTCGGCATCGGCGGCTCGTACGACCGGGCGGCGGCGGGACGCACCCACCTCGGGCCGGCGGACGTGGCACTGCTGGACACGCTGGACGGCTGGACAGTGCACGTACCGGGGCACCCGGACGAGGTCCGGCCGCTGCTGCGCGACGTGGTGTGCGGGCAGGACTCGGCGTACCTGCGGTTGTCCGTCCGGACCAACGCGCAGGCGTACCCGCAGGCGGGTGACCTGCACGTGGTGCGCGACGCCGGGCCGGGCGCTCCGCTGCTCGTCGCGGTCGGTCCGGTGCTTGACGCGGCGGTGGCGGCGACGGCCGACCGGCCGGTCACTGTGGCCTACACCCACCGGCCGCGACCGTTCGACACGGCCGGGCTGCGGGCGCTCGCCGGGACCGAGGTGATCCTGGTCGAGCCGTACCTGGCGGGCACGTCGGCGCGGGTGGTGTCGGAGGCGCTGGCCGACCGGCCGCACCGGCTGCTCGCGCTCGGGGTGGGCCGCAAGGACCTGCGCCGCTACGGCAGCGCCGAGGACCACGAACGCTGGCACGGCCTGGACGCCGCCGGGCTGCGCCGCTCGGTCGACGCGTTCCTCACCTGAGCGGGCCGGACACGGCGGAACCCCGCGACCTCGGCTCGTGCCGGGCTCGCGGGGTTCCGTCGGTGCGGACTCAGTGCGCGGTGGCGGGACCGGCCGGGCGGCGGCGGGCGCGCTCGCGGGCCAGGATCCAGATCGCCTCGACGCCGTCCTTCCAGGTGATCTTCTTGCCCTCCTCGCGGCCCCGGGCGCGGTAGCTGATCGGCACCTCGTACGGGCGGATGCGGCGGCGCAGCAGCTTGCCGGTGACCTCCGCCTCCATGCCGAAGCCCCGGGAGCGGACCTGGAGCGAGCGGTACAGCTCCAGCGGCATCAGCTTGAAGCAGGTCTCCAGGTCGCCGATGTAGGAGTTGTAGAGCACGTTCGCGGCGAGCGTGACGCCCTTGTTGCCCATCACGTACCAGAAGCTGTACGAGCTGTGGCTCCCGAAGGTCCGATTGCCGTAGACGACAGTCGCCCGGCCGTCGAGCACCGGCTCCAGCAGGCGCGGGATGTCCTGCGGGTCGTACTCCAGGTCGGCGTCGAGGATGACCATGTACTCGCCCTCGGCACTGTCGACAGCCGTCTTGATGGCCGCGCCCTTACCGGCGTTGCGCTGGTGGGTGATCACCCGCAGTCGGGCGTCGTCCACGCGGCCGAGGATCTCACCGGTGCCGTCCCGGCTGCCGTCGTCCACGACGACGAGCTCGATCTCGCAGGGGTAGTCGACTGCCAATGCCTGCTTGAGGGCATCCGCGATACGTTCTTCCTCGTTGTAGACCGGCATGAGGATCGAGAGCTTCACGGAATCTCCACGGAGGCGATGGCAGGTCGGGGCATAGCGTAGCCTGGCACATTGCTCAGGTCACGACAGCCCAGGCACCCTATTCCTGGCGAAGTGGCACCACCACGAGCCGGGCCACGCTCTTGTCGCCGTCCTTCGCGCCGGCCACCCCGACCGTCGTACCGATCTTGATGTCGGTCGATCGGATCGTGGTCCGCCGCTCGACCACCCGCAGTTTCTCGCCGAACGTCCACGTCGCGGTGAAGCCGTCGGTGGACTTCACGGTCATCGACCTGCCGTCGATCGCGGTCACCTCGCCGCGCTGGACCGCGACGGTCTTCGTACCGCCGTCCCTGGTCCGCACCACCGCCTCGCCGTGCAGCGTGTTGCGCCGCAGCAGCACCCGGGCGCGGTGCCGCTTGTGCCCGTCCTTCGCCCGCTCGCCCTTGCCGTCCGGCCCGGCCTGCGGCGTGCCGGAGGGTGCCGGGGCGGCGACCGGATCCACGTCCAGTTCGTCGGCGTCGACGCCGAGCGCGGCGAGCGCCTGGCCGTCCACGCCCAGGGCGGCGCTCACCTCGACCGCGTCGTCCGGCGCCGCGCCGGGGCGGCTCACGCCGCACCCGGCGAGCCCGAGCGCCGCGGCGGCGAGCAGTGCGGTGGCGCCGGTGACGATTCGCTGACGTCTCATCTGTGGTCCTCTCCTCGCGGTGACGACCCGAGCGTTCCGCACCGACGCGAGGGGACGGTCAAGCCGATGTTCGAGCCGCGTAAGGATCCGCCGGCACCCGGACGGTGAAGGCGGCTCCGCCCTCCAGGGCGTGCCCCGCGGCGATGTCCCCGCCGAGCCGGCGGACCAGCCCGGCGGCGAGCGCCAGGCCCAGCCCGCTGCCCACCTTGCGCACCCCCCGGTACCGCTCGTGCAGCGCGCCCCGCTCGAACGCCACCCGCAGGTCGTCGTCGGTGAAGCCGGGTCCGCCGTCGCGGACCTCCAGCACCCCGCCGCCCGCCGGACCGTCCGTGCGGACCGCGAGCACGACCGGCGCCCCCGGAGGCACGACCCGCAGCGCGTTCTCCAGCAGCCCGTCCACCACCTGCCGGATCCGGCCCGGATCGGTGTACGCCGGCACCGGCACACCCGGCGTCTCCAGCCGGAACGGCACCCCGAGCGCCGCGCACCGGCCGGACCATGCGCGCTCCGCGTCGGCGGCGAGCCCGGCCAGGTCGACCGGCACCGGTTCCAGGGGGAAGTCGACCGCCTCCAACCGGGCCAGCGCCAGCAGGTCGCGGACCAGCCGGTCCAGGTGTTCGGCCTCGGCGAGCACGGTCCGGCCGGTCGCCGGCACGGCGTCGGCCTCGATCACGCCGTCGGCCAGCGCCTCGGCATAGCCGCGGATGGCGGTCAGCGGGGTCCGCAACTCGTGCGAGACGGAGAGCAGGAACTCGCGCTGCCGCCCCTCGCTCGTGGCGAGCGCGGCGGCCAGGCCGTTGAGCGCGTGCGCCAGGTCAGCCACCTCATCGGGCGGCTCGACCGGCACCCGGACCGCCCGGTCCCCGGCGCGCAGCCGGGCGGCGGCGGTGGCGGCGGTACGGATCGGCCGGGCCAGCCGGCGGGCGAGCAGCAGTCCGGCGGCCGCCCCGGCGGCGAGTCCGGCGAGCAGCGGCAGCCAGAGTCCGCGCAACACCTGCCGCCAGGGCGCGGCGCTCCGGGCCCGGGTCAGCACCACCCCGTCCCCGCCGGGCAGCGACCGCGCCTCGACCAGCCGGCGTTGCCCCTCGACGAGCCGGCGGCCGGAGACGTTCTCGCCGCCGGCCACCCGCGTCACCAGCGGCCGGGGCAGGCCCGGCCGGTCGGCCCGGCCGTCCCGGATCACGTACACGTCGATCTGCTGCTGGCGCAGTTGCCGGATGAGCCGGTCCCCGGCGCCGTCGCGCTGGCGTACCGGCCGCACCCGGAGCACGTCGGCGGCGAGCCGGGCCTGGGCGGCGAGCGCCTCCTGGTCCCGGCGTTCCGCGCCGCGTACCGCGAGGGGCACCGCGACGAGCGCGGTGACGAGCACCGACACCAGCGCCACCGCGCAGGTGGCGAGCACGGCGCGCGCGGTGAGCGTCCGCCCGGGGCGGCGGCCGCTGCGGGCCGGACCGGTGGGCGGCATCGCCACGGTGGGCGGCATCTGCACTGTGGGCTGCTCAGGCATCGGCGGCGTACCCGACGCCCCGATGGGTGCGGATCACGCTGTCCGGGCCGAGCTTGGCCCGCACCTGCGCCACGTGCACGTCGACGGTCCGGGTGCCGGCGTGCGCCGCGTACCCCCACACGCCCGCCAGCAGCTCCTCCCGTGTGAACACCCGGCCGGGACGCGCCATCAGGTGCGCGAGCAGGTCGAACTCGGTGGAGGTGAGCTGCACCGGCGCACCGCCGGCCGTCACGGTCCGCCGGGCCGGGTCGAGTGTGACGGCGCCGAGCGTGCGGGGCTGCTCGGCGGGCACGCCGGCGGTGCGGCGCAGCACCGCCCGCAGCCGGGCGAGCAGTTCGCGCGGGCTGAACGGCTTGGTGACGTAGTCGTCAGCGCCCAGTTCCAGCCCGACGACGCGGTCCACCTCGTCGTCGCGGGCGGTGAGGAAGATGACAGGCGTCCAGTCACCCGCCGCGCGCAGGCGGCGGCAGATCTCGGTGCCGGCCAGGCCGGGCAACGCGATGTCGAGCACGCAGGCCACCGGGCGCAGGCGCCGCGCGGCGGCCAGCCCGGCCTCGCCGTCACGTTCCAGGTGTACGCCGAACCCGTCCCGGGTCAGGTAGAGCCGGACCAGGTCGGCGATGGCCGGCTCGTCCTCCACCACGAGGACGAGCCCGGGCGGGGCGGCGGTGGTCACCGGCTCATGATGACCGACCCGCGACCGCCCGGCCGGTCAGGGAATGTTCGGATCAGGTAAGGAGGACGTCAGCGGGCCGGGGCGGGCCGCAGCACCGTCGGCCGGGCGCCCGCCGGCGACTCGCCGATGGTCGCCACCACCCGCTCGGCGGGCGTACGCAGGCGGGTCCGGAAGGCGTGGTTGAGCAACGCGTCGAGCTGCCACACCTGCTTCGGGTGGTGGGTACGCAGGACGAAACGCTCGCGTACCCCGTCGATCGCGGTGGCCGCCAGCTCCACGCTGTGCGCGCGGGCGTCGGGGCTCCACGTCACGTTGCTCAGCTCGCGCAGTTCGGTGTTGAGGTGCAGGCGCAGCCGGTGCAGCACCCGGGTCTGCCGGGTGACCACCAGCCGCCGGTGGGTGAGGAGCATCAGGTAGTCGCCGCCCACCGGGTCGTCCGGGCGGCTGCACCGGGTGACCAGGATGGTCGCGTCGCCGGAGCCGACGCATCGGCGGAACACCGGCATGTGCCGGGTGACGGTCTGGGTCGCCAGGCCGGTCTCGGCGGCGGCCGGAAGGAACGTTCGCGAGAACACGTCCATGCCCGGTCCAACGAGCCGATGACCAGGGGTGATATGGGTCACGCCCGATTTCTGGAACTTCCACACGTGCAAGTCGCACCAGCGGTGCGACACCGGCGGCCGGTCGGGTCAGAGCAGCTCGACGATCGTGGCGTTGGCCATGCCGCCGCCCTCGCACATGGTCTGGAGGCCGTAGCGGATGCCGTTGTCCCGCATGTGCTGGAGCATCGTGGTCATGATCCGCGCGCCGGACCCGCCGAGCGGGTGACCGAGCGCGATCGCCCCGCCCCGGGGGTTGAGCCGCTCCGGGTCCGCCTCGGTCTCGGCCAGCCACGCCAGCGGCACCGGGGCGAACGCCTCGTTCACCTCGTACACCCCGATCTCCTCGATGCCCAGCCCCGCGCGGCGCAGCGCCTTCGCGGTGGCCGGGATCGGCGCGGTGAGCATGGTGACCGGGTCGTCGGCGGCGACCACCGCGGTGTGCACCCGGGCCAGCGGGCGCAGGCCGTGCCGGCTGGCCCACTCGGCCGTGGTGACCGCGAGCGCGGCGGCGCCGTCGGAGATCTGCGACGCGGACCCGGCGGTGACCACGCCGTCCGCGCGGAACGGGGTGGCCAGCTCGCCGAGCTTCGCCAGCGAGGTGTCGCGGCGGATGCCCTCGTCGGCGGAGAACTTGCCGCCGTCGGCGAGCGCCACCGGCGCCAGCTCGGCCTCGAACGCGCCCGCGTCCTGCGCGGCGGCGGCCTTCTCGTGGCTGGCGAGCGCGAACTCGTCGAGCTGGGTACGCGAGAAGCGCCACCGCTGCGCGATCAGCTCGGCCCCGACGCCCTGGTTGAACGGCAGCGGGGAGTCCTCCGCGACGCCCTCGACGCCGCGGTAGCGCTCCAGGATCGCCGCGCTGAACGGCATGCCGCCGGCGACGCTGGAACCCATCGGCACCCGGGTCATCGACTCGACGCCACCGGCCACGACCAGGTCGGCCTGGCCGGAGAGGACCGTCGCGGCGGCGAAGTGCAGCGCCTGCTGGCTGGAGCCGCACTGGCGGTCGAGCGTGGTGCCCGGTACCGACTCCGGCCAGCCGGCGGCGAGCACGGCGTTGCGGGCCACGTTCCAGGACTGCTCGCCGACCTGCGACACACAGCCCCACACGACGTCGTCGACCTGGCCCGGGTCGATGCCGGTGCGCTCGGCGAGCGCGCGCAGCACGTGCGCCGAGAGGTCGACCGGGTGCACTCCGGCGAGGCTGCCCTTGCGCCGCCCGACCGGGGTCCGTACCGCGCCGACGATGACCGCGTCACTCATGTCTACTCCCCGGTAACCTCGCTTGCCCCGATCCTACGTGCTGATCCGACCGGTCGTCCTCCCCCGGCGTCCGGCAGGTGCGGCTGGCATGCTGGGCGGATGGATCCACAGTCGCCGCCGATCAGGCAGTGGCGGGTGCCGCGCGAGGTGCCGGTGCTCAAGGCGGTGGGCGCGCTCGCGCTCGTCGCCCTGGGGCTGGTGTTCGCCGGCGGTGACCCGGTCCGTCCGGCGCTCGCCGGACTGGCCGCCGCCGGTCTGCTCGCCTGGGCGCTGCGCGACGTGGTCGCGCCGGTCCGCCTCGCCGTCGACCCGGACGGGCTCACCGTGCTGCGGGGATTCGCCGGGAGGCGCCGGCTGCCGTGGGACGCCGTGGAGGCGATCCGCCTGGACCGGCGCAGCCGGCGCGGGATCACCGCCGAGACGCTGGAGATCGACGCCGGGGAGTCGCTGCACCTGTTCGGCCGCCGCGACCTGGACGCCCCGCTGGACGAGGTGGCCGCGGCACTGGACGAGGCCCGCCCCGCTCGCTGAGGCTCAGCCGAGCAGCGCGGCGGACCGGACGAGCGTCAGGCCGATCAGCGCGACCAGCACGATCGCGCAGCCCGCGACCTGGAACAGGGTGCGCCGCGACCGTGGGGCGTACGCCAGGACCAGCGCCACCAGCGCGCCGGCCACCAGACCGCCGAGGTGCCCGGCCACCGAGATGCTCGGCACGGTGAACGTGAAGATCAGGTTGATCACCAGGATCGGCACGATCGCCGAGGTGTCCCGGCCGAGCCGCCGCATGATCACGAAGACGGCGGCGAACAGGCCGAACACGGCGGTCGAGGCGCCGGCCGTGAACCGGTTCGGCTCGGTGAAGACGTACGCGGCGACGTTGCCGCCCAGCCCGGCGAGCAGGTAGAGCGCCAGGAAGCGCAGCGGCCCGAGCACCGCCTCCAGCGTCCGGCCGAGCACCCAGAGCGCCCACATGTTCAGCAGCAGGTGCAGCACGCCGTAGTGCAGGAACATGGCGGTGACCAGGCGGTACCACTCGCCGTCGGCCACCCCGCCGACGTGCCCGTCGGGGAAGCGCGCCAGGCCGAGCACCGCCCCCCACTCGGTGAGCGGCGTCCCGTTGCCCATCAGGCCGCCCAGGCCACCGCCGGCCACGGCGGTCCCGCTGCGGGCCGAGAGGATGGACAGCAGCATCATCACCACGTTCAGCGCGATCAGCGCCTTCGTGACGTTGCCCTGGCGGCCGGCGGCACCGCCACCGAAGGCGGTACGCGCCGGCCGCACGCTGCGGCGGCCCTCGGCGACGCACTCCGGGCACTGGTGGCCGACGGAGGCGTCCCGCATGCACTCGGTGCAGATCGGCCGGTCGCACCGGGTGCACCGGATGTAAGTCTCCCGGCCGGGGTGCCGGTAGCAGACCGGAGTGGTCGGCACCGGACCCCCGGTGGCGTCGCCTGGCTGGCCGGAGCGCTCAGTCATGCGAGCAAAGGTACCCGCGTGCCGCTCAGGACTGCTTGTGCTCGATCTCGACGCGCTCGATCACCACGTCCTGGATCGGCCGGTCGCTCGGGCCGGTCGGGGTGTTGGCGATCGAGTCGACCACCTTCGCGGACTGCTCGTCGGCCACCTGGCCGAAGATGGTGTGCCGGTTGTTCAGGTGTGGCGTGGGCGACACCGTGATGAAGAACTGCGAGCCGTTGGTGCCAGGCCCGGCGTTCGCCATCGCCAGCAGGTACGGCCGGTCGAAGCGCAGCTCGGGGTGGAACTCGTCGGCGAACTTGTAGCCCGGACCACCGCGGCCGGTGCCGGTCGGGTCGCCCATCTGAATCATGAAACCGCTGATCACGCGGTGCGAGACGGTGCCGTCGTAGTACGGCCCGCTGCCCGGCTGACCGGTACGCGGGTCGATGTACTCCCGGGTGCCCTCGGCCAGCTCCACGAAGTTGCGGACGGTCTTCGGTGCGTGGTTCGGGAAGAGCTCCAGCCGGATCGGGCCGGCGTTGGTGTGCAAGGTGGCGTAGACAGCCTCGGCCACGGGTACTCCTCACTCGTAGTTCAGTTCCTTGCGGATCCTCCCATGTGCCCGATCTGGCCATGCGGAGGCATTCGAAGGTGGAGGATGACGAAGGAACAACTCCCAGGAGGTGGGACCGTGTTTGGAATCGGGCGGCGAAAGACCCAGGGCCAGCTCGCGAGGGTCGAGCTGAACCAGGGCATCGGTCACCTGAGGCAGGCCGCCACGCACGCGGCGAAGGGGGCCGGCGCCACTGTCGGCCCGCGGGTCCAGGCAGCCCGGGTCGCCGTCGCGCCCACCGCGGTCCTGGTCCGGGACCGCGCGTCCAGCGGGTTCGCGTCGACCGCCGCGGCGCTCGCGCCGGTGCTGCTGGCCGTGCGCAACGCCCGGGTCGAGGCCGCAGGCAAGGCGTCGAGCGGCCGCAAGGTGATGGCCGCGAAGCAGTCCGCGATGACGAAGAAGGCGAAGAACATGAAGGCCGGAAAGAAGAAGCAGCGCAGGTCGCGGGGCATGACCGCGGGCCTGCTGGTGGCCGGCACCGTCGCCGGCCTGGCCGGTGCGATGGCCATGCGCCGTCGCCGCGAGCAGCAGGAGTGGGCCGAGTACGACCCGACCGGCACGCTCGGCGCGACGGGCACGCTCGGCACGACCGGTCACGACAAGCTGGAGCCGATGCGGGAGGACGTGGACACGATCGTGGTGGAGACCCCGGACGCGAGCGCGAAGGTGACGCAGGCCGGCCCGACCGGCGCCGGTTCCTCGGCGGTGGCCAAGGGCAGCAGCGCGTCGACCGCCACCTCCGGCAGCCAGCCGGTGATCCACCCGAACGACCAGGTCCCCTCCGTCGCCGAGGGCGCCCGGGACGCCTCCGGCCGCCCGGCCGACGACATCACCAAGGCCGTGCAGGCCGGCAAGAACGCCGCGAAGGCCGGCGGTCGCCGCTGACCTCGTGCCGTCGGATCAGCGCCGGCACGCGGGACACCCCGCGTGGCCGGCGCTTCCGCGTGTACGGGACGGCTACAGCCAGCCGTTGCGGCGGAACAGGCGGTACAGCGTGAAGGACGCCGCGAGCATCAGCGCCCAGACGCCCGGATAGCCGTACGTCCATTTCAGCTCGGGCATGTTGTCGAAGTTCATGCCGTAGATGCCGGCGATCGCCGTCCACACCGCACCGATCGCGGCCCAGGCGGCGATCTTGCGCATGTCGTTGTTCTGGTCGACGGTGACCTGGGCCAGCCGGGCCTGGAGGATCGAGTTGAGCAGGTCGTCGTAGGAGTTCACCTGCTCGACCGTGCGGCTGAGGTGGTCCTGCACGTCGCGGAAGTAGCGCCGCACCTCCTGCGGCACCGCGCGGTTGACCTGCGAGGTGAGCGTCATCAGCGGGCGCTGCAACGGCGCCACCGCCCGCTTGAACTCGACCAGCTCCCGCTTCATCTGGTAGATCCGCTGGATCCGCCCGCTGCTCTGCCGGTCGAAGACGTCCGCCTCCAGCACGTCGAGGTCGTCCTCCAGCCGGTCGGCCACCTCCAGGTAGAGGTCCACCACGCGGTCGGTGATCGCGTACGCGACCGCCCACGGGCCGTGCCGCAGCAGGTCCCGCTTCGCCTCCAGGTCGGCGCGCACCGGCGCCAGCCGGCAGGCGTCGCCGTGCCGCACGCTGATCACGAAGTGCGGCCCGATGAAGAGCATCACCTGACCGGTCTCCACCACCTCGGAGTTCTCGGTCAGCTCGGCGTGCTCGCAGTAGCGGGCGGTACGCAGCACCAGGAAGACGATCTCGCCGAAGTGTTCCAGCTTCGGGCGCTGCTGGGCCTTGACCGCGTCCTCCACCGCCAGCTCGTGCAGGCCGAAGGTGGCGGCGATCTCGGTCATCTCGGCCAGGTCCGGCTCGTGCAGACCGAGCCAGACGAAGCCGTCCCGCTCCTGCCGGGCGGCGGCCAGGGCCTCGGCGTACCGGGGGTGGCCGGGGCGGCGCTCGCCGTCGACGTACAGCCCGCAGTCGACGATGCCGCTGCGCTCCGGGCCGGTCGGCTGGGCCGTACGCGGGGAGCCGTCGGCGTTGAGGATGCGGGACATCGCGCGGACCGGGGCCGACCAGGCGCGGGGGCGCAGTGCCCGGCTGCCGTCGGTGCCGGCGGTTCGGTCGCGTGCCACCCGGTCCGTCATCTCTCGCCCCCTTCCCCTAGAGCTGCGGCTTGCAGGTTACGCCGACCGGCGGGAAGCGCAGCGCGGGCGCGGGTGCGGGGGACGGGCGGTTGCGACGGGCGTCACGCGGCGGCGCCGGGCGGGCCGGGCCGCGTCAGGGGGGTGAGGGGCGACACGGCCCACCCGGCACCCCTTGGGGGCGGGAGTGATGCTGGGCGTGCCGCCGGCCCGGCCGGTCGTCCGGCGTGCGGGCTGGTCACCGGCAGAAGGTGAGCGGCACTCGCAGCATTGTGGGGGTGCCGGCCGGTCCGGCGGGAGTGCCGAACCGGCCAGCGGGGCCTTTTTGTCAGAAACCCGACAGAAAATCAGCCGCGAACGGCGGCCATCGCCTCGGCGAGACGCCGCACACCCTCGTCGATCCGGTCCGCTGTGACCGCCGAGTACGCCAGGCGCAGCGCGTGCCGGCCGCCGTCGACCATGAAGTCGCTGCCCTTCACCACCGCCACGCCGCGCTCGGCGGCAGCCGGGGCGAGGCGGTCGACCTCGACGTCCTCGGGCAGCTCCACCCAGAGGAAGTAGCCGCCGTCCGGCTCCACGAACCGGGCCTCCGGGATGTGCCGGCGCAGCGACTCGGCCAGCACCGCCGACCGCTCACCGAGCGCCGAACGGACCGTCCGGATCGACTCCTCGATCGCGCCGGAGACGCAGAACTGGTGCACGATCGCCTGGGCCACCATGCCGGGCGAGATGTAGAGGTTGGTGGCCCGCTTCGCGATCGCCGCGATCAGCTCGGCCGGGCCGACCAGGTAGCCGACCCGTACGCCCGGGCAGACCGTCTTGGTGAAGCTGGAGGCGTGCACCACCACGCCCCGGGTGTCCATCGACAGCATCGAGGGCAGCGGCTCGCCCCGGAACCGGATGTCCGCGTACGGGTCGTCCTCGAAGATCGTGAAGTCGTACTCGGCGGCAAGGTCCAGCAGCTCACGGCGCTTCTCCAGGGAGAGGGTCACGCCGGCCGGGTTCTGGTAGTTGGGGATCACGTGCGCCAGCCGCGGCCGCACCCCGGACTCCAGCAGCTTGCGCAGCTCGGCGGTGTCCAGGCCGTCCGGCTGGATCGTCACGCCGTGCACCTCGCCGCCCATCTGCTTGAGGTTGAGCAGCGTGCGGTCGTACGTCGGACGCTCGACCACCACCGCGTCGCCCCGGCGGACCAGGTGGTCGAAGAGGAACGCGTCGGCCTGCAACGAGCCGTTGGTGATCAGCACCTGGTCGGCCTCGACACCGTGCTTCTCGGCGATCCACTTCCGCAAGGGCGGGTAGCCGACGGAGGTGCCGTACGCGGTGACCCCGGCGGGGTCGGCGTCGAAGGCGCGGACGGCGGCGGCCTTGAGCCCCTCGACATCGACGATGTCCAGCGAAGGCGCGCCACGGGCGAACGAGATCAGCTGCTCGGCGGTCATGCGCAGAGCCTAGGGCCTGGCCCGGCGGGTCCGACCGCGATACACGCGAAGTTCAACATGCGGGCGGCCGGCCGGACCACCGGTGCCTCCGGGGGATCCGAGACCGCCTCGCGACTGTCTACGATCCGACGGACGCTGGCGCCGGTCCGACCGGACGCCGAAGGATGACGGGTCGCGGCAGACCCGGGAGAACAAGGGATGGGGCTCGTGACCGAGGACGAGGCGGGACGGCTCGACGACCAGCGGTTCGCGCAGTGGCTGGCGACCGAGGCCGGCAGGGCGCTCACCGCGCTGCGGGACCGGCAGGGCTTCGCCGACCCGAAGGCGCTCAAGGACGCCGGCGACCGGGCGTCGCACGAGCTGATGACGGCGGCGCTGGCCCGGCTGCGGCCGGCCGACGCGGTGCTCTCCGAGGAGGAGGCCGACTCGCGCCGCGCGTGGGCGGACGGCGAGCGCGCGCCCCGGCACGAGGCGGACCGGGTCTGGATCATCGACCCGCTGGACGGCACGCGTGAGTTCTCCGAGGAGGGGCGGGACGACTGGGCGGTGCACGTGGCGCTCTGGCAGCGCTCCGCCGCCCCGGACGGCGCCCTGGTCGCCGGCGCGGTGGGCATGCCGGCCCGGACCACGGTGGACGGTACGCCGCTCGTGCTCGGCACCACCTGCCCGCAGCCGAAGGCGTCCGACGGGCCGATCCGGATCGCGGTGAGCCGCAGCCGCCCGCCGGCGTTCGTGGGCGAGCTGGTCGAGATGCTCGGCGCCACCGCCGTGCCGATGGGCTCGGCCGGTGTGAAGGTCTGCGCGGTGGTGACCGGCGAGGTCGACGCGTACGTCCACGCGGGCGGTCAGTACGAGTGGGACAGTGCCGCCCCGGTCGCCGTGGCGCTCGGTGCGGGCATGCACGCGTCCCGGATCGACGGTTCGCCGCTGCGCTACAACCGGGCCGACCCGCGGCTGCCCGATCTGCTGGTCTGCCGGCCCGAACTGGCCGACCAGTTGCTCGACGCGATCGCCCGGACCGGGGTCGAGATGCCCGCTTCGACCGTCACCGGTGACCAGGGTGAGGCGTTCGGCTGAGTGTCACGGTACGTACGGCCAGGTGGATGAGGGTTATCGTCGGGCAGGTATGCGTGGCGATCTGAGCCCCGACCACGGGCCGCCGACAGCCAGGGAGGGTCATGCCGGCCGACCGAGAGCCGCACAATGCCTTCGGGCAGCCGACCGGCCTGTGGCCGGGTCAGGACATTCCGCGTCAGGTGGGCGGCCCTTCGCTGCCCTGGCCGGAGGCCGAGAGCGCGCCACCGCCACCACCGGCCCGGCCGGGCGGTGACCTGCCCTGGCCCGAGCGTGACCGGCCCGACGCCGGTCACCACGACGGGCCCGGGCACGACCCGGCCGGCTGGGACGCCGCTCCCGGCACGACGAACGGCTGGGCGCCGCAGCAGGACGGCCCCTGGCCGCAGCACGGGCCGGCGGGCCACAACGACGCCGCCTGGCCGCAGGGTGAGCCGCACGACGACGCCTGGGCCACTCAGGCCGGTCCGGCGGACGGCCACACCGGCTGGGCGCCGCACGACGAGCCCGGCCGGGGACCGGCGGGCGACTTCGGGCCGGGCGGCCCGGCGGGCGAGGCGGGCTGGGGTGCGGGCACCACGGCGACCGCCACCCTGACCGGACCGCCCCCGGTGGACGTTCCGCACGGACCGGCCACCGGCGGGCCGGGCCGGCCGCCCGCGCCGCCGCTCGCCCCGGCCCCCGTGCCGTCGTCCGGCGGCTCCCGTCGTCGCTGGCGGGTCGCCCTCGCGGCGGCACTGGTCCTGGCCGTGGCCGGCAGCGGGGTCGCGGTGGCCACGCTGCGACCCGACGCGGCGGAACGGCAGGCCGGCGGGACGCCAGGCTCGGTCGGGCCGGCCACCTCGATGGGCCCCGGCACGCCCGGCACCCCGGGTGCGTCGCCGAGCGCCGACCAGGGTCTCGGCGGCAAGCCCTCGGCGCGTCCGTCGGCCTCCGCGGACGCCGGGCCGGCCTTCAGCGGTACGCGACTGACGCTGCCCGGCGCCTCGATCGGTGTGCAGAGCGGGGAGACGTTCGGCCAGGCGCTGGCCCGGTCCGACCAGACCTTCGGCAAGCTGCGGATGGCCCGGATCTTCTTCCCCGGCCTGCCGCCGGCGTGGTCCGGCAGCCGGGCCGACGTGGTGGACCGGACCGTCGTGGTGTCCTTCAAGGCGTCGCCGCAGGAAGTCAACACCGGCAAGTTCGACTCCCGCCTGACCTCCTGGTTCTCCTCGATCCCGCGCGAGCACAACGTCTACTGGTCGTACTTCCACGAGCCGGAGGACGACGTCGAGCGCGGCGCGTTCAGCACGACGGCGTACCGGACGGCGTGGAAGCGGATCGCCGGCCTGGCCGACCGGACGGGCAACCCGAAGCTGATCAACACGCTGATCCTGATGTGCTGGACGCTCGACTCGAAGTCCGGGCGCAGCTTCGACGCGTTCTACCCGGGTGGCGACGTGATCGAGGCGCTCGGCTGGGACTGCTACAACTGGGGCAAGAAGTGGAAGCGGTACGCCTCGCCGCAGGAGATCTACGGCCCCATGATCAGCAAGTCGAAGGCGCTGGGCAAGCCGTGGGGCGTCGCGGAGACCGGCAGCGACCTGGTGCCCGGTGACGGGGGCACCGGCCGGGCGGCCTGGATCCGGTCGATGACCAGCTTCCTCAACGGTCAGCGGCCGGAGTTCGTGGCGTACTACAACCAGACCGTCAGCCAGGGCGACTTCCGGCTGCTCGACCAGCCGAGCATCCAGGCGTGGAAGTCCTTCTGCACGGCCTGATCACAGCGGAACGGGAACGGGCGGGCGACCGAGGTCGCCCGCCCGTCTCGCGTACGGCTCAGATGCCCCGGCCGCGCTTGTGCAGCGTGCGCAGCACCCGGTCGGCCTGCACGGCCCGGCTCGCCACCGCCAGCGCCAGGTAGGCGCGCGGCTCCTTCGGGTTGCGGGCCAGCGTGCGCCGGGCCCAGCGGACCGCGTCGCGCCGGTTGCCCATCGCGGCCTGCGCGAAGGCGATCTGACCGGCCACCCGCGCCTCGCCGTGCGGCACCGTGGCGAACTCCGGGTAGCGGCGCAGCAGCCACTGCAACGCGGTCGAGATGGTCTCCCAGCGCTGCGCGAAGTAGGACCGCTTGTGCCACCGGACCAGCACGTACGGGCTCTCCACGTTCACCAGCGGGGCGTAGCGGGCGGCGCGGAGCAGGAATTCGTAGTCCTCCGCGTAGCTGCCCGGGATCTGCTCGTCCACCAGGCCGATCGCGTCGAGCAGCGCGGCCCGGCGGATCAGGAACGTGGACGGGTGCAGCTCGGTGAGCCGGTCGCGCAGCAGCGCCTCCAGCGAGATCCGGGCGCGGTCCAGCGAACGGTCCACCGTACGGTCGTCGTAGCTGACCCGGATACCGCAGCTCACCAGCGCGCCGTCCGGGTGCGCGTCGAGCGCCCCGAACTGGGCGGCCAGCTTGCCGGGCAGCCACTCGTCGTCGTCGTCGCAGAACGCCACCCAGTCGCCGGTGGCGGCCTCGATGCCGGTGTTGCGCGCGCCGGCCAGCCCTGCGGTACGGGTATTCGTGATCACCCGGATCCGGCGGTCACCCCGGTCGGTCTCCAGCGACCGGTCCGGCTCGGACTGGTCGTAGACGACGATCGCCTCGATCAGGCCCGGGTGGGCCTGGCTGAGGATGGCGTCGAGCGCCGCACGCAGCAGCTCCGGACGGTCCCGCGTCGGTACGACGACCGAGATGCTCGGCCCACTCATGCTCTCTCCACGGACTCGTCGGATCCCCGCTGGCCCAGATAGCCGTAGCGGACCCGCAGGGGAAGCGTGGCCAGGCTGACCACGGCACGGCTGCGGCGCGGCAGGCGGTCCCGCCACGCCTCGTCCCGGCGCACCGTCAACGGCCCGCCGCTGAACCGCAGCGGGTTGCCGGCGACGCTGTGCGCACGGAACGGCGCGGCCGGCTCGGGCGCCGCCCCGGTCTCGTCGGCTCCGGACAGGATGCGCAGCGCCGCCGGGTCGTCCGGCAGGCCGGCGAAGTCCCGCACCCGGCGTACGGTGCCGGCCGGGTCGGCGGTGAAGTCCTCGTAGCGCAGCCGCAGCACCTTCGCCCGGGAGGCGAGCAGGTGGAACGCGGCGTTCTGCGCGGTCCACAGCTTGCTCACCTCGAACGGCGAGAAGGTCGGCATGAAGTCCTCGCCGTCGACGACCTCGGGGCGGCGCACCTGCTTGCCCCACGAGTACGCCACCGCCCGGCTGTCCCGGACCAGGTGCAGTACCCGCAGGTCCAGCCCTTCGGCCCAGCGCAGGGCGAAGGCGAGCGAGGCGTGCTTGCTGGAGTCCACCACCACCCGGGCGCCGGTCACCGACAGCGCGGCCCGGTAGATCCGGGTGTACAGGTCGGCGTAGCGGCGCACGTCGGCCAGCTGCTCCGGCGGGAGCGCCTCCTTGGCGAGCCGGGGGATGTGCCGGGTCCGGTCGACGCGGTCCTTGAGCGCCAGCACGTCGTCCCGGTCGACAGCGGCCCAGCCGCCGAACGCCTGGTCGCCGACCTGCCGCCAGAACGGGCAGGCGGTGAACCGCTCACCGCAGCCGCACCGCTCGTCGGCGCCGAGCGCCCGCTCCCACAGGTGCACCACCTCGCCGACGGCACACACGTCGGCGCTCTGCGCCAGCAGCAGCTCCAGCAGCGTGGAGCCGCTGCGGCCGAGGCCGCCGACGAAGAGGACCCGCGGCGTCGCCGGATCCGGGGCGCTCATCCGCGACGCCCGACGGCTCGTTGTCGTACCCGCCGGGCCACCAGCTCGTCGATCACCGCGCCGACCCGGGCGACCGCCTCGGCGCGCGGGTCCGGGCGGTTCGGGTCGGCGGCCAGCACGAACCGGTTCGGGTCGGCCAGGCCCTCGTCGAGCGCGGCGAGCAGCTCGGCCTCGGACTCGCACAGCCGCACCATGCCGGCCGCGCCGAGACGGCGGGAGAACAGCTGCTGGTGGTTGTCGACGTGCTCGTCGTGCGACGGGTCGCGGGGCACCACGATCGGCAGGTGGCCGTTGCGGCGCGCCTCGGTGATGGTGGCCGGGCCGCCGTGGCTGACCACGAGCGTCGCCTCGGCCATCGCCCGCTGGAGTTCCTCGTGGCCGAGGAACGGGGTGGCCTCGGGCAGGGCCGGGGTGCGGCTGTGGCCGTACTGGAGGACCAGCCGGACCTCGGGCCGGGCCGCGTGCCAGCGCTCCAGCCAGCCGACCAGCCGGTCGAAGCGGTGCACGTCGGTGCCGACCACGACCAGCACGTACGGTGCCGCGGAACGCCGGTCCCGCTGCTGCGGAATGTGCGCCATCAGAGCAGATTCCCCACGACGGTGGCCTCCGGGTACATCCGGCGCTGCTCGTCCCACTGCACGAGCATCGCGGAGAGGAAGGGGCGGCAGAGCCGGGCGGTGAGCGTCGCGCTGTCGATCCGGTCGTACACCTCGATGTAGACCGTCGGGATCTTGCGCATCCGGGCCGCCACCACGAACGGCAGGGCGACCCCGGCGCCGGTGGTGACCACGGCGTCGACCTGGCGCCGGCGGATCACCTTCAGCGCGAGGAACGCGTTGCGTACCAGGTTCTTGACGTTGCGTGTGGTGGGGTGGTGCGCCCAGACCACGTCCTCACCGGCGAGCAGCGAGCGCGCGTCCGGGGTGTCGAAGGTTACCCATGCGCGGCGCCGATCCCGGTACCACGGTTCCAGGGCCAGGAGCTGGGCCAGGTGCCCGCCACTGGAACCCACCAGCAGGACCTGCCCCGAGTCCTCGGTTGACCCGCTCACCACAAAAGTCCTCCCGTACGCGGATGACGCGTCCGGATTTTTGTGAATGCCCCTCGGACGCGTCCTGACAACCTACTGGCGCGCCCATGGGCAACTGAAGGGGCCATTGGACGGATCCTGGCTCGCCGGTCGGCTCACCTCTCGATTCCCGTCACCGGGATGCCCACCGGCCGGCCACCGTCCAGGTCAGCCCGGTTCGCCCCGCGCCGCCGGGGCGGGCCACCGGAAGAAAGTGAGATGTGTCAGGATTCCGTCACCGCTCCGCACGAGAGCCGTCGGCGACGCCGGCTTATCCGGGGACAGGTCGGGCCCGACACCGGGAAACCCGCCGAATGGTCAGCGCCGATCGGCCATTTCTACGCGGGCTGCCCACACCCGGGCAGGCTTACCGGAACGTGAGCAGACTTTCCCTCGTCGTTCGGATCGGGGACACTCAAGGCCACGGTCAGGTCCAGCTGTGCCGTGGACTGCCCGGCTCGGTCGAAAGGGAGCGACAGACTCTGATGCCCTCACCCCGTTTGGCCGAGAGCGACGCCGACGGTCTTGCCCTGATGGCCTACCTGGGCTGGCTGCGCCGCCGCTGGTGGATCCTGCTGCTCGCCGCGGCCCTCGGTCTCGGTGGTGGGCTGGCGCTGAACCAGATCCAGGAGGCGCGCTACACCTCGACCACCTCGCTGCTGGTGCGCCCGCTCGGCTCGGGCGCGGAGAGCAACCCCAACGCCAAGGTCAACCTCGACACCGAGGCCCAGGTGGTCCGCTCGCTGGTGGTGGCCGAGCGGGCCAAGGCGCTGATGAAGGTCGACACCGGTGCCGACCAGCTGGTCAAGTCGGTGACCGTCAAGGTGCCGCCGAACAGCCAGATCCTCCAGGTGGCGTACGAGGCGAACAGCCCCGAGGGCGCCCAGTCGGGCTCGCACGCGTTCGCCCAGGCGTATCTGGACCTGCGCAAGGCCACCGCGCAGAAGGCGCTGGAGAACGAGACGACCGCGCTCAAGCAGCAGATCGCCGAGCTGCAGAAGCAGCTCAGTGCCGTCGCCGGGCGGATTGCGGCGTCGCCGTCGAACTCGCCCGAGCGGGAGCGGGCCGAGGCCGAACGGAGCCTTCTCACCAGCCAGATCACCGGCCTGAACAACCGGCTCAGCCCGCTGGTCTCGGCCGGCTCCGACCCCGGCGAGATCATCTCCGACGCCCGTCTCCCCGACTCGCCCAGCTCACCGAACCGCACGCTCAACCTCGCCAGCGGCATGGGCGCGGGCCTGCTGCTCGGCATCGTGCTGGCGCTGGTGCTGGACCGGCTCGACACCCGGATCCGGCGCGGTCGCGACATCTCCGACCGGGTCGGCCTGCCGCTGCTGCTGGAACTGCCGGTGCGCGCGCCCTCGCTGGCCGTCCTGCCGGCCACCCACCGGGTCTCCCGCGAGCTGGGCCGGCTGCGCAACGTGCTGCTGTCCGCCGTGCCCGAACCGGCGCAGGGCGGGCGCGGTCGCCAGTTGCTGATCTGCGACGCCTCGGCCGGCACCGCCGCCGGATTCGTCGCCGCCAACCTCGCCGCCGCGTACGCCCGTACCGGCCAGCAGGTCGCGCTGATCACCACCAAGCCCGACTCGACGGTGGGCGCCATCACCGGCGTGGCCGAGGGCCGGCACAACCTGGCCTCGGTACTGCGCCGCGACGTACCCCCGCTCAAGGCGCTCGCGCCGGTGCCGGGGCTGGGCCAGCTCCGGGTGCTGGTGCCGGGCGACCTGGACGCGGAGGTCGAGCTGCCGGTCGCCGGTCTGCTGGAGATCATGCACGAGCTGTCCGCGCGCTTCGACCACGTGATCATCGAGGCCGCGCAGCCCACGTTCGCCGTGGAGGCCCAGGCCCTGGGCCGGTACGTCGACGCCGTGATCATGGTGGCCGAGGCGGGCAAGACCCGCAGCGGTGAGATCACCGCCGCCCTGCAGCAGTTCGAGCAGGTGAACGCGCCGGTGATCGGTGCCGTGCTGGCCCCGCGCCTGCCCGCCCCGGTGGCCGGCGCCGCCCGGCCGGCGTCCTCGGGCGGTGCGAGCAGCACGTCGGGCACGCCGAGCACCCCGGTGGCACCGGCCAACCGGCCCAAGCCCCGGCCGAGCCCCGGCCCGTCCGCCGAGTCGACGATGGTGCTGCCGCGCATGCAGTCGTCCCGCCCCGCCCCGGCGAAGCCGGCACCGGGCAAGGCCACCCCACCGCCGAACCCCGGCAACCCAGGCAACCAGGGCATGCCGGGTAAGCCGGTGCCGCTCAACGGCACCGGCGGCACGTACCGCTCCCGGGGTGACGGCGACGGCCGCAGCTACGCGCTCGACTCCGGCGAGGACCTGGGGTGAACCGCCGGCAGATGCTCCGCGCCGCCATCGCCCCCGCCGTCGTCCTCGGCGTCGGGACCGGGTGCAGCGAGCCCGAGCCCAAGCCGGGCAAGGTCCAGGTGGTGGACCCGGGCGACGTCACCGCCTCGCCGTCATCGGCCAGTGCCTCGCCGACCCTGCCCACCGGCCCGCTGACCGGCGCGCCGGTGAGCACCCCGGCCGCCGCCACCCGCCGGGCGGTCGCTGTGCCGCTGCGGGTGAGCCCCGCGACCACCCCGGCCGGCCTGGACGCCGCCGACCTGGTCTACGCCGAGTTCGCCGAGTCCGACACGCTGCACCTGACCGCCGTGTTCCACTCCAAGGACGCCACCAAGATCGGCCCGGTCACCGAGATCCGGCCGGTCGACATCCGGTCGCTCGCGGTGCTGCGCCCGTTCGTCGGCTACGACGGCGGCCCCACCGGCTTCCTCACCCAGTTCGAGAACTCCGACCTCGACGGCGTGACGCCCGACGACGACAGCAAGGTCTTCTCCGGCGACTACACGTCGACCGCCGCGCTGCTCAAGGCCGCCCCGAAGGGCGGCCAGCCGCCCACCCCGCCGATCGACCACGCCGGCGAGGGCGACGCGCTCGCCGCCCGCGACCTCGCGCCGGCCACCGAACTCACCGTCACCGTCTCCGGCGGCCCGCCGATGGTCTGGCGGTACGACCAGGCCAAGTCCGTCTGGGTCGGCAAGGTCGGCAAGGTCACCGTGACCGCCGCCTCCGTCATCGTGCTGACGATGGAGTACCGCACGCTGGACGTCCGCAACCCGTCCCCGCGCTCGCTGCCCTCGGCGAACGTCTTCGGTGAGGGCGCGGTGCTGGCGGTGTCCGGGCCGAACAGCGCGAAGGGCCGGTGGCGCAAGCCCGGCCTGGGCATGGTCTGCACGCTCGCCGACACCGGCGGCGATCTCCTGCACCCCCAGCCCGGCAACGCGTGGGTGATCTACGCGCCGACCACCGCCAAGGTCACCGTGAAATGAGCACCGCCACCCCGCCCCGCACCGCGCGCGGGACGGTTCCGGTCGGAGCGGTGTCGCCGCCGGACGGGAACCGCCTGCGGCCGGTGACGGTACGGCCGGAGAGCTGGTCGTGGCGGCTGCCGACGGCGTGGCCGCTGATCTCGGTCTTCCTGCTGTACCCGCTGTGGTGGGTGCTCGGCGTGTCGAGCTTCGTCTTCGTCATCTTCGCGGTGCCGATGGTGGTGCAGATGCGCAAGCGGGGCCCGATCCGGGTGCCGCCCGGCTTCGGGATCTGGATGGTCCTGCTGCTCTGGGTGTTCCTGTCCGTGCTCACCCTCGACCTCACCGCGCCGAACACGCTGCCACCCGGCGGCAGCGGCAAGTACATCGGCTGGGGCATCCGGCTCGCCAACTACGTCGCCATGACCGTGACGATGCTCTACGTCTACAACCTGCGGGAGCGGGAGCTGTCCCAGCGCCGGATGGTCCGCCTGTTCGGGTTCATGGGCGTGGTCGTGGTGCTCGGCGGCTGGATCGGCTCGCTCTTCCCGAACCTCACGTTCGTCGCGCCGCTGCGATTCGTCCTGCCCCAGTCGATCGCCGGTCACCCGTACGTCACCTCGCTCATGGAGATCAAGTTCGCCCAGGTGCAGCAGGTGATCGAGGGGGAGGCCAGCTCGCCCCGCCCGTCCGCGCCGTTCACCTACACGAACTCGTGGGGCCAGAACACCGCGATCCTGCTGGTCTGGCTGATCGTCGGCTGGGTCGTGCTGGGCAAGCCGATGCGCCGTACCGCGGGCGTGGCGATCGCCCTGGCCGCGATCTTCCCGATCGTCTACTCGCTGAACCGGGGCCTCTGGATCGGTCTCGGCATCGCCGCCGCCTACGTCGCGCTGCGGCTCGCGCTGCGCGGCCGGATGGTGGTGCTCGGCGGGCTCGCCCTGGCGGTCGGGCTGATCGGGGTGCTGATCGTCGCCACACCGCTCGGCCGCACCTTCGACGAACGCCTCCAGAACGGCCACAGCGACGACATCCGGACCACGCTGTCCCAGGGCGCGGTCGCCGCGGCCAACCACTCGCCGATCCTCGGGTACGGCGGCAACCGGGCGCTGATCGGCAGCAACCGGTCCATCGCCATCGGCAAGTCCGAGGACTGCAAGCAGTGCGGCAACCGGGAACTGGGCAGCAACGGCCAGGTCTGGGCGCTGCTCGTCGGGCAGGGCTGGGTCGGCGCGATCTGCTACAACGCCTTCTTCATCTACTGCATCTGGCGCTACCGCCGCGACCACAGCGCGATCGGCATCGCCGGCACGCTCATCCTCATCCTCATGCTCTTCTTCCAGTTCACCTACGGTGCGATGGAAGCGACACTCGCCTACGCCCTGATCACTGTCGCCCTGCTGGCCCGCAACGACCGGATACGCCGGTCGCTCGCGCCGGCGCCACCCCAGGGCACGATCGCCGGGCTACGGGCCCGACTGGAAAAGACCGGTGACAGCTGATGGTGTTCCGCGTACCCCCGGACGGCGACGGCCGTGCCGCGTACCTCGGTGAACTGGCCGGGCTGATCTGGCCCGCGCCGGCCGAGCCCAGCCTGCGCCGCGGCGGCGCCGGCTGGGTGGTGGTGCCCTCGGCGTCCCGCCCCCGGCTGCTCGTGCCGACCGGCTCGGGCCGGGCGGCGGCGAGCGCGGTCCGGCACTCCACCGAGGCGGTCGGCCGCAAGGCCAAGCTGGTCCGGCAAGGGCTGTCCACGGCGTTCCGGCTCGGGCTGGGCCCGCTGGTGTTCCGCGACCGGCTGGTGGTCGACGGCGGCGGGCTGGACGCGCACCTGACCGAGGTGCTCGGCGAGCCGGCGCTGGTGAGCCTGCACATCGGGCCGGCCCGGGCGAACCGCAAGCCGGTGCTGCAACTGCTCGCCCCGGACGGCCGGGCCCTCGGGTACGCCAAGCTCGGCGTCGACCCGCTGACCCGCGCGCTGGTGCACGCCGAGGCGGACGCGCTGCGCCGCCTCGCCGAGGTGCCGCTCGGCCCGGTGGTCCTGGCCGGGGTACGCCATCACGGCGACTGGCACGGCCACGCGCTGCTCGTGCAGGAGGCGCTGCCGGTACGGCTGCCCCGGGCCACCCCGGCCGCCGCGGAGGCGGCCGAACGCGACGCGATGGTGGCGGTCGCCGGCTGTCTCGGCGTACGCCGGCAGTCGTGGGCGGCCAGCGGGCACGCGGCCCGGCTCACCGAGGCGGTGGACGCGCTCGGGCCCCGGCCGGAGGCCGGGCGGCTGCGCGCGGCGCTGAAGTCCGTCGCGGACGCCGACCCGGTGGTGGCCTTCGGCGCCTGGCACGGGGACTGGAACGGCGGCAACAGCGCCGTGCTGGCCGACGGCCGGGTGCTGGTCTGGGACTGGGAGCGGTTCGAGGCGGACGTGCCGGCCGGGTACGACGCGCTGCACCTGGCGGTGCAGGGCGCGATGAGCCACGACGGGGTGGAACCGGTCGAGGCGGCCCGAGCGCTGATCGCCGGCGCCGGGGCCACCCTGGCGCCGTTCGACCAGACCGGCGGGGGCGCCGATCTGGTCGCCGTGCTCTACCTGGTGGAGCTCGCGGCGCGCTACCTGCGGGACCGGCAGGCGGAGGCGGGTGCGCGACTGGGGCACGTCGACACCTGGCTGCTGCCCGCCGTCGAGGAACACCTGGCCCGCCGGGCCGGGTGAGAGTGAGGAGTGGGGACGTGACGCTGGCCAAGGAGCAGGCGCTCCGCGCGGTGAAGTCGGTGAGCCGGACGGTCGGCCGGCTGACCGCCGGTTCGCGGATGGTGCCGGGATTCCTGATCGTGGGGGCGCAGCGCTGCGGCACCACCTCGCTGTTCAAGACGCTGTCGCAGCATCCCGGTGTGCTGCCGCCCGCCTACCACAAGGGCGTGCACTACTTCGACATGGACTACCACCGGGGGATGAGCTGGTACCTCGGGCACTTCCCCACCACCGGCAAGGCCGAGGCGGTGAAGGCCCAGATCGGGGTACGCGGGATCACCGGCGAGTCCAGCCCGTACTACATGTTCCACCCGCTGGCCGGGCAGCGGATCGCCCGTGACCTGCCCTCGGTGAAGCTGCTGGTGCTGCTGCGTGACCCGGTGGAGCGCGCCTACTCGGCGCACTCGCACGAGCTGGCCCGCGGCTACGAGACCGAGACGGACTTCGAGCGGGCGCTCGCGCTGGAGGAGTCCCGTACGGCGGGCGAGCGGGAGCGGATGATCAGCTCCGCCTCGTACGCCAGCGAGCACCTCCAGCACAACGCGTACCTGGCCCGCGGCCGCTACATCGAGCAGCTGGAGCGCCTGGAGGCGCTGGTCGGCCGGGACCGCATGCACGTCATCGACAGCGACGACTTCTTCGCCGACCCGCGCCCTTCCTTCGACGCGGTCTGTGACTTCCTCGGGCTGCCCCGCTGGGCGGACATCGCGTTCGGCAAGCACAACTCGCGCTCCCGTTCGCCCATGTCGGCGGAGCTGCGGACCCGGCTGGAGGACCACTTCGCGCCGTACGACGAGCGGCTGGCGACGTGGTGGGGACGCGTGCCGTCGTGGCGGCGGTGACGCGGGCGGACGCCGGCGGCACCCCGACGCTCACCGCACCGCCCCCCGGGCCGGGCGCGGGGCTGGGCGGCGCGGCCCGGCAGGGCTTCGCCAACCTGGTCGGGGTCGGGCTGGCCGCGGTCGCAGGCTTCGGCCTGAACATCGTCATCGCCCGCGGCTGGTCGGTCCGCGAGGCGGGCATGTTCTTCGCCGCCACCAGCGCGTTCATGATCGCCGCGTCGGCGGCCCGGCTCGGCACCGACGTCGGCACCGTCTACTTCGTCAGCCGCCAGCGCACGCTCGACCGCCGCGACCAGATCCGGGGCACCATCCTGGTCGGGTTGCTGCCGGTGCTCGTGGTCGGCACGCTGCTCGGGCTGGCCGGCTGGCTGGCCGCACCGGCGCTGGCCCGGGCCACCATGCCGGAGGCCGGGCCGGAGGCGGTGACCGCGCTGCGCATCCTGCTGGCGTTCGTGCCGCTGGCCGCGCTGAACGACTACGCGCTCGCCGCCTGCCGCGGCTTCGGCCAGATGCGCCCGCTGCTGACTGTTGAGCGGCTCGGCCGCACGCTGGTGCAGTTCCTGGGTGTGGCGGTGGCCGCCTGGCTCGGCATGTCCGCCACCGTCGCGCTGCCGCTGGCCTGGGTCGTGCCGTACCTGATCGCCGCGGTGGTCGCGCTGTTCTGGCTGAGCCGGCTGGTCGGCCGGGCCGGGCGGCAGGTGACCCGGCCGGTGCCGGCGCGCGAGCTGGCCGGGCCGTTCTGGCGGTTCACCGGGCCCCGCGCCGTCAGCAGCCTGGCCGCGATCGTGGTGCAGCGGCTGGACATCGTGCTGCTCAGCGCGCTGCGCGGCCCGGCGGACGCGGCGATCTACACGGCCGCGACCCGGTTCCTGGCGCTGGGTCAGCTCTCCAGCGTCGCGCTGTCCAGCTCGGTGCAGCACCGGCTGGCCGCCGCGTTCGCCCGCGACGACCGGGCCGAGGCGCGCCAGCTCTACCAGGCCGCCACCGGCTGGCTCGTGCTGCTCTCCTGGCCCGCGTACCTGATCTTCGCGGCGTTCGCCACGCCGATGCTGGCACTGTTCGGATCCGGGTACGGCGACGGCCGCCGGGTCGTGGTGCTGCTGGCGCTGACCATGCTGCTGGCCACCGGCTGCGGCATGGTCGACATGGTGCTCAACATGGCCGGGCGCACCGCGTGGACGTTCTACAACGCGATGACCGGCACCGTGCTCAACGTGGTCGGCAACCTGGTGCTCATCCCGCGGTACGGCATCCTCGGCGCGGCCCTGGCCTGGACCGTCTCCATCCTGGTCACCAACCTGGTGCCGCTGACCCAGCTCTGGTGGTCGATGCGGCTGCACCCGTTCGGCGCCGGTACCCGGGCCGCGATGGCGCTGGCGGTGGTCACGCTGGGTCTGCCGCTCGGCCTGGCGACGCTGCTCGGCGCCGGTCCGCTGGTACTCGCGCTGGTGACGGTCGCCGGGCTGGTCGCGTACGCGACGGGCGTCTGGCGCTGGCGGCGCACCCTGCACCTCGACGCGCTGCGCGCCCTCCGCCGCGGCCGTAACCGGGCCGGGGCGGACCCGGCCGCCCAGTCCTGACCGATCCTGCGCACCGATGGGACCTTCGATGACAAGCGACTCCCCCGCCCCGCACTCCGGCCTGTCCACCGTGAAGGCCGCGAAGCTCGCCGCGGTCGGTCTCCTGGCGGACCGCAAGGAACGCCGCGAGCTGGAACGGCCGGTCGAGGGGGGCGGCCGCCGGCTCACCCTGAAGGTGGAGCGTCCGATCTTCATCCTGGGCGCCCCGCGTTCCGGCACCACGTTCCTCGGCAGTTGCGTCGGCGCGCTGCCGGACGTGTCGTACCACTTCGAACCGCGCCTGACCAAGGCGGTCGCCCGCTGTGTCTACGAGGGAAGCTGGACGCCGCAGCGGGCCGCCCGCTACTTCCGCGGCTACTACGGCGCGCTGCTCGCCGCGTCCGGGCACGGCGGCCTGCGCTTCGCCGAGAAGGACCCGGAGAACTGTTTCATCGTGCCGTTCCTGACCGAGGTCTTCCCGGACGCGGTCTTCCTGCACGTCTACCGGGACGGGCGGGACGTGGCGGTGTCGCACGCCGAGCAGCCCTGGCTGAACGCCGCGTCCACCGGCACCGGTCGCAGCGGCCGGGGCGGTACGCCGTGGGGCGCCGCGCCCCGGTTCTGGGTGGAGCCGGAGCGGCGCGAGGAGTTCACGCAGGTCTCCGACCTGGGCCGGTCGGCCTGGATGTGGCGGCGGTTCACCAGCAGCGCGCTCACGCAGCTCGCCGAGCTGCCCGCGGAACGGGTGCGGCACCTGCGGTACGAGGACGTCGTCACCCGCCCGGCCGAGGCGGCCGAGGTCGTGGCCGACTTCCTGGAGGTCGGTGACCCGGCCGGGCGGGAGGCGCTGCACGCCCGCTTCGCCAAGGCGCGGCCGGGCTCGGTGGGCCGGTGGCGGCAGCGACTGACCGAAAAGGATCTGGCCGACGTGATGGCTCAGGCCGGGCCGCTGCTGACGCAACTCGGCTACCCCGCCTGAGCGCCGCGTCACAGGTAGAGTGCCAGGGGTCGCCCGCCCGGCCCGGCGTGCCTCTCCGCCCACGCGGATCCGTCAGGGCCCCCATACCGTGGCCGGCGACCGTCCTGGGGAGAGGTTGCGGTGGTACGACGGTTACGACTGACGATGGCTGCCGTGCTGGGCCTGGCATTCCTGGCCCCGGCCGTGGCGGCCTGTGACATCGGCTCGGAGCGATCCGACGAGACGGCGACGGCGGTGCCGCCCCCGCCGACTGTGACACCGCGGACCGCTCCGGTCCGCACCACCGGGTGGGGGCCGGAGCCGCCGGAGAAGGGGGCCTGGCTCGGCACCTGGGTCAAGCCGCAGTACCACAACGCCAGCGGGCGGGCCGCGGCGTTCGACGCGTTCAACCAGGCGGCCGGCGGCAACCTCGCCATCGCGCACATGTTCCACGAGTGGAACGAGCCGTTCCCGAGCGCCACCGAGAAGTTGTTCCAGTCCCGGGGCAAGCTCCAGATGATCTCGTGGCAGGGCACCGACACCCGGTCCACAGTCAGCGGCGTCTACGACGCGCTGATCCGGGAACGCGCGAAGGACGTCAAGGAGTTCGGCGTTCCGGTGCTGCTGCGTTACCGGTGGGAGATGGACCGGCCGAACCTGGCCGCGAGCATGCACTCGCCGGAGGACTACGTCGCCGCCTGGAAGCACGTCCGCGGCATCTTCGCCGAGATGGGCGTCACCAACGCCGGGTGGGTGTGGTGCCCGCACGCGGACGGGTTCGCCGAGCCGCAGCGCCGGGCCGCCGCCTACTACCCGGGCGACGACCAGGTCGACTGGCTCTGCGCGGACGTCTATCCCAGTCCGGAGTGGAACAGCTTCTCCAACCGGATGGACCACTTCATGGCGTTCGCCAAGAAGCACCCGCGACCGGTCATCATCGGCGAGTACGGCCTGACCCAGGACGGGCGGCCGGGCCAGCGGGCCGAATGGATGCGCGAGGTCGGGCCGTACCTGAAGAAGCACCCGCAGATCAAGGCGGCGGTCTACTTCGCGGCCCGGCAGACGGAGAAGCCCATCTACGACAGCACCTTCGGCAACGACCCGGAGAGCGAGCAGGTATTCCGGGAGATGGCGACCGATCCGTACTTCCAGCCGCCGATGCCCGACCTGAGTGTTTCCTCAGGAACACCCTCCGTGTCCACCAGGTGATCGTCGTTCGTCTTTTCGTGTGACCCGGTGCGTTTCCTCGGTCAAAAAGGCCCAACCCGGGTGGACGGGCGACGGCCGAATGCGAGAAGGTATTGCTCTCACGTCTGCGGTCGGTCGGGTGACGCCCCGCCTCATGTCGGCACCGACCACGATCGCAGCGCCTCCGACGTTTCCCCCCGGAGTAGCCTGTGGCTTCCTCGATCCTGAGACACCGCTCGGTGTCCGCCTTCGGCGCTGCCGTGCTCGGCATCGCCACCTTGTTCACACCGGTACCGGCGCTCGCCGCGCCGGCCGCGGCGCCCGCGCCCGACCACAGCACGATGGTCGGCGAGGTGCCCTCGGAGAAGACGCCGAACATCAACGACGGCAACGTCGTGGCCATCCACGACGCCGGCAGCAAGGTGATCGTCGGCGGCTCGTTCACCAACGCGCAGAACCGGGGTTCCTCACCCACCCCGGTCGAACGCCGCGGACTGCTCGCCTTCGACAAGGCGACCGGCAAGATCGACAACGCGTTCGCGCCGGTGCTCGACGGTGACGTCACCGCCGTCATCGCCGGCCCGACCCCGGGCACGGTGTACGTCGCCGGCAAGTTCAACAAGGTCGGCGACAAGAACTTCCGCAAGCTGACCCTGCTGAACGTCGCGGACGGCACCCCCGTCGACGGGTTCAAGGGCCCGGCGTTCAACGGCACCGTGAACGACATCGCGCTCGTCGACGGCCACCTGCTGGTGGGCGGCATCTTCACCACTGTGACCGCGACGACCAACCGCAACGGGCTGGCCTCGCTGAACCCGACCACCGGCGCGGTGGACGACTACCTCACCGTGTCGCTCACCGAGCACCACAACTGGACGCCGACCAACAACGGCGCCTCGGCCGGTGTCGGTACGGAGAAGCTCGCCGTCTCCCCCGACGGCAAGCACCTCGTGGTGATCGGCAACTTCAAGAAGGCCGACGACGTCGTGCACGACCAGATCGTGCGGATCAACCTGGGCGAGAGCTCGACGACCGTCGCCGACTGGAACACCGACGGCTACTCCGCGGCCTGCAAGTACGCCGCGTTCGACTCGTGGGTGCGCGACATCCAGTTCTCCCCGGACAGCAAGTACTTCGTCGTGGTCACCACCGGCGCGTCGTACCCGGGCACGCTCTGCGACTCCGCGGCCCGCTGGGAGACCGCCGCCAGCGGCGACGGCCAGAAGCCGACCTGGACGAACTTCAGCGGCGGCGACACCTTCCTCTCGGTCGGCATCAGCGAGAAGGCCGTCTACGTCGGCGGTCACTTCCGCTGGTCGAACAACCCGCTCGCCCGCGACAAGGCCGGACCGGGCGCGGTGCCGCGGGCCAGCATCGCGGCGCTCGACCCGGTGAGCGGCCTGCCGCTGTCCTGGAACCCGGGCCGCCACCCGCGCGGCTACGGCGTCACCGAGATGCTGGTGACCCAGGAGGGCCTCTGGCTCGGCAGCGACCAGGAGTACATCGGCAACTTCGACTACCAGCGCAAGCGGCTCGCCTTCTTCCCGCTGGACGGCGGCAACGCCCCGCACTCGACCAGCACCAAGGGTCTGCCGGGCAACGTCTACCAGGCCGGTCGCGCGGCGCAGACCGAGGTGCTCTACCGGGTCAACGCCGGTGGTCCCGCCATCCCGGCCACCGACGGCGGGCCGGACTGGGCCGCCGACAGCGCCACCGAGCCCAGCCCGTACCACAACACGGGCAACCAGGTCACCAGCTACACCACGAACGCGACGTTCGACCCCACCGTGCCGGCGAGCACGCCGGCCACGCTGTTCAACACCGAGCGGTGGGACGAGGCGACCGCGCCGGACATGCAGTGGGACATCCCGGTCGCGGCCGGCACCCGGGTCGACGTCCGGATCTACATGGCCAACCGCTGGTCCGGCACGAGCAAGCCGGGCGCCCGCAAGTTCGACGTCAGCATCGACGGCGTGCTAAAGCTGAACGACTTCGACCCGGTCGTCACCGCCGGCGGGACCGACCGCGGCACCATGCAGTCCATCTCGGTGGTCAGCGACGGCGTGGTCGACATCGACTTCGGCCGGGTGCTCCAGAACCCGCTTCTGCACGGCATCGAGATCGTCAAGACCGCGCCCACGCCGGACGCCTCCGACGTGCTCTACCGGATCAACGCGGGCGGCGACCAGCTGGCCGCGCCGAGCGGCCCGGCCTGGGCCGCGGACACCGCCGCCGCGCCGAGCACCTACCACAACGCCGGCAACCAGGTGACCAGCTACACCACGAACGCCTCCCTCGACGGCACGGTGCCGTCGGGCACCCCGGTGGAGCTGTTCAACGCGGAGCGGTGGGACGAGTCGCCCGCGCCGGACATGCAGTGGGACTTCCCGGTCCCGGCCGGCACGCCGGTGCAGGTGCGGCTCTACCTGGCGAACCGCTGGGCCGGCACCGCCACCGCCGGCAAGCGCAAGTTCAACGTGACGATCGACGGCGTGGTCAAGCTGAGCAACTTCGACCCGATCGCCGCGATCGGCGCCACCAACCGGGGCACCATGCGCGCGTTCCCGATCACCAGCGACGGCAACATCGACATCGACTTCGGTCGCGTCCTGGAGAACCCGCTGGTGCAGGGCATCGAGATCGTCAAGCTGCCCCCGGTGCCGCCGGCCACCACCGTCGACAGCATCACCAAGCGCACGTACGACGGTGCGACCTCGGTCGGCAACGCGATGTCGGTGCCGAACGCGGACAACACCGGCTGGTCGGGCGTCAAGGGCGCCTTCTGGGTCGGCGGTGACCTGTTCTACGGCGTCGGCGGCGACCTCTACAAGCGCTCGTTCGACGGCAGCGAGTTCGGCACCCCGAAGAAGCTGGACCCGTACCACGACGCCAAGTGGGACCTGGTCGTCACCGGCTCCGCGCCGGAGGGCTCCACGTACGCCGGCATGACCGGCAACTTCTCCGCCGAACTGCCGAACGTGACGGCCATGTTCTACAAGGGCGGCCGGATCTACTACTCGCTGGCCGGTCAGAGCACGCTGTTCTGGCGCGGGTTCGCGCCGGACACCGGCACCGTCGGCGCCGAGCGCAACACGGTCACCGGCACCACGGCCTTCGCCGACGCGGGCGGCCTGTTCCTGGACGGCGACACGCTCTACGTCGTCTCCCGGAGCACCGGCACCCTGTCCTCGATGGCGTGGTCCGACGGCGTGCCGACCGGCTCCGCCACGGTGCGCAGCGGTCCGAGCGTCGACGACGTGGACTGGCGCGGCACCTCGGTCTTCGTCGGCCCCTGACGGGCGGGCACGACCGGAACGGAACAGATACGACGATGGCCCGGCCGATATCGGCCGGGCCATCGCCCTTTCCCCGGCGCCGATCGCGCCGGGCCGGATCAGGTACGGGTCGGCGCGTGCTCGCCCGCCCAGACCCGCATCAGGTCCCGTACCGAGATCACTCCCGCCACCTCCCGCCCGTCGAGCACGACCAGGTGACGGAACCCGCCGCGGGCCATCGCCGCGGCTGCCTCCTCGACCGTCCAGTCCGGGCCGGCGTAGACGACGTCCCAGGTCAGGTGTGCCCCGGTGCGCTCGACATCCGGGTCGAGCCCGGCGCCGATCGCCTTCAGCACATCGCGTTCGGTCATGATCCCCACTCCCTCGGAGTCCGGGTCGATCACGACCGCCGACCCGACACCGCGGGCCGACATCATCCGGGCCGCCTGCCGGAGCGTGTGCTCCGGCCCGACCACCAGTACCTCGCTGGACATCGCTTCCCGTACCTGCATCACACATCACCCCTGTGGGACGGCGACTGAGTACGGACATGGTGGGCCATCGATGCGTACCGGGACAAGAACGGGCATCGCCGGAGACGGCCCGGATGGCTACTGTCGGAGGGTGCCCACCGAGCCCCTCCGCTGCGCCGGCGCGCTGATCGTCGACGACGACGGCCGCATCTTCATCCAACGCCGATCCCCCGAGCGACGCCTCTTCCCGAACTGCTGGGACATCGTCGGCGGCCACCTCGAACCGGGCGAGGAGATCGACGACGCGCTGCGCCGGGAGGTCACCGAGGAGACCGGCTGGACCCTGTCGCACGTGCTCGGCCTGGTCGGCGAATACCGGTACACCGCCGACGACGGGCTGACCCGGGTGGAGACCGACTTCCTGGTCCGGGTGGACGGCGACCTGAGCCGGCCCCGGCTGGAAGCCGGCAAGCACACCGAGTTCCGCTGGCTTGCGGAGTCGGAGATCGCGCTGCTCGACGAGCACCGGAACGTCAACGACGGAATGATCCGGCGGATCGCGGAGGACGGCTTCGCGGCGCTGCGCTCGATCGGGCTGACGGGCTGAACCACTGCCGGTCGGTGCCCGGCGATATCCTCGCCGGGTGGAATCGGGTCGAGAAGAGGAGCGTGTCGGCATGATCGGGATGGTGCTCGCCGCAGGTGCGGGGCGCCGGCTGCGGCCGTACACCGACACCCTGCCCAAGGCCCTGGTGCCGGTCGACGGGGAGACCACCATCCTCGACATCGCGCTGCGCAACCTCGCCGAGGTGGGGCTGAACGAAGTCGTGATCGTGGTCGGCTACGCGGCCGACGCGGTGCGGCAGCGCCAGGCCGCCCTGGAGGAGAAGTACGGCGTCACGATCACCCTGGTCCACAACGACAAGGCCGAGGAGTGGAACAACGCGTACTCGCTCTGGCTGGCGCGGGAGCACTTCTCCCGTGGGGTGCTGCTCGTAAACGGCGACACCGTGCACCCGGTGAGCGTGGAGAAGACGCTGCTGGCCGAGCGCGGCCCGGGCATCCTGCTCGCCGTGGACACGCTCAAGCCGCTGGCCGAGGAGGAGATGAAGACCACCTTCGACGCCGCCGGCCAGCTCACCCGGATCACCAAGCTGATGGACCCGGGCGAGGCGTACGGCGAGTACATCGGCGCGACGCTCATCGAGCCGCAGGTGGCCGAGCCGCTCGCGGACGCGCTGGAGGCGACCTGGCGGCGCGACCCGAACCTCTACTACGAGGACGGCTACCAGGAGTTCGCCGAGCGCGGCGGCGAGGTGCGGGCGGCCCCGATCGGCGACGTCTCCTGGGTCGAGGTCGACAACCACGCCGATCTGGCCCGGGCGCGGGAGATCGCGTGCCGCTACTAGCCCGCAGCGTCCTCACCCCGCTGCACATCGACGTGCGGCGGGGCGCGGTGGCCGATCTGGCGGCGATCCTCTCCGACGGGCGGATCTCGGCCGGTGGCGACGTCGCCGTGGTGGTCGGGCCGGGGCAGGGCGAACGGATCGCCGAGCTGATCCGGCCGTCGCTGCGCTCGGCCGACGTGTTCACGGTGGCCGGGGGGACGCTCGACGCCGCCGACGACCTGGGGGCGAAGCTGCGCACCCGGTCGTACGACGCGGTGGTCGGCATCGGCGGCGGCAAGACCATCGACGTGGCCAAGTACGCGGCGACCCGGCGCGGGCTGCCGATGGTGTCGGTGGCGACGAGCCTCGCCAACGACGGCATCGCCTCTCCGGTGGCGAGCCTGATCACGGAGGGCCTGAAGGGCTCCTACGGTGTGCACATCCCGATCGCGGTGATCGTGGACCTGGACTTCGTGGAGGCCGGGCCGGAGCGGCACAACCGGGCCGGCGTCGGCGACGTGGTGAGCAACATCAGCGCACTGGCGGACTGGGAACTGGCCCGGCGGGTACGCGGTGAGCGGGTCGACGGGCTGGCCGCCTCGCTGTCGCGCGCCGGCGCCGAGGCGGTGCTCAACCACCCGGGCGACATGAGCGACGACGGCTTCGTCACGGTGCTCGCCGACGCGCTGATCTCCAGTGGTCTGGCGATGGCGATCGAGGGCACCAGCCGGCCGTGCAGCGGCGGCTGCCACGAGATCATGCACGCGATCGACGCGCTGTTCCCCGGCACCGCCTCGCACGGCGAGCTGGCCGGGCTCGGCGCGCTGTTCTGCACGTTCCTGCGCGGCGACGAGCGCCGGTTCGCCGAGATGGCGGCCTGCCTGACCCGGCACGGGCTGCCCCGGCTGCCGGCCGAGGTCGAGCTGACCGACGACCAGTTCGTCGAGGCGGTGCAGTTCGCGCCGGCCACCCGGCCGGACCGCTACACCATCCTCGAACACCTCGCGATGTCCGCTACCGAGACGCGGGAGCGGCTGGCAGACTACGCCGGTGCCCTCCGCGACCACATTGGCTGAGCCCCGTCCCACCGTCGCCGACTTCCACCGGGTCAACCGGGGAGGCGGCCTGTTCAGCGAGTCGATCAGCCAGTGGATCGGGGCGGCCTTCGCGCTGGCCGCGCAGCGCCTCGGGTTGCGCCCGACCGCGCTGACGCTCGCCAACCTGGTGCTGGGGCTGGCCGCCTCGGTCACAGTGGTGGCGCTCGCCGACGACGTGGCCGCCGGCACCGTACCGGCCTGGGTGGTCGGGCTGGTCGCCCTGGTCGCCTGGCAGATCGCGTACGCGCTGGACTGCGCCGACGGGCAGCTCGCGCGGGTGACCGGTCAGGGCAGCGCGGCCGGCGCCCGGATCGACGTGCTCTGCGACGTGGCCGCCCAGATCGCGCTGGTGGCCGCCATCGGCGCGACAGCCGTGGCGCAGCGCCCGTCCACGCCGGTCTGGCTGGTGGCGGTGTTCGCGGGCACCTGGATGGTCAACCTGGTGACCTCGGTGATGCAGTCGGGGCCGAACGCGGCGAGCATGGTGACCTCGACCTCGCTCCCGGTACGCCTGGTCAAGCTGGTCCGCGACTACGGCGCGGTGATCTTCCTGGCCGGCCTGGTGCTGGCCTTCGCCCCCGCGCTGGCGCTCTGGCTGATGGTCGCGTTCACCGTGGTCAACGGCGGATTCCTGCTGGCAAGCATCGCCTTCTCCGCCCGCGCCTCCCTGCGGTAAGGAAGGGCCCCTTCTTAACGCCTCGTGCATTGAAAGGGGCCCTTCCTAACACCTCGGTCAGCGCGCGGGACGACCTCCGGCCAGGCCGGCGTAGATGTCGATCAGGCGCTTCGTGATCACGTCGGGGTGGAAGGTGCGCTCGTAGCGGGACCGGGCCGGACCGGCGAGCATGCGTGCCTCGGCGGCGGCCAGCGGCAGCGCGGCGGCGAGCACGTCCACCTCGGGCGCCACCACCCAGCCGGCCTCGCCGCGCTGCACCCCTGACGGCAACGCGACCCGCCCGTCGCCCGGTGCCGCGGTGGCCACCTCGGCCGGGCCGGTGCCGGCGGGCTCACGCGGGCCGTCTGCACCCACCAGGTACGGGATGCCGCCGAGCGCGGTGCCGAGCACCGGCCGACCGGCCGCCAGCGCCTCGATGATCACCGTGGGCAGCACGTCGTGCCAGGTGGAGGTGGCCAGCACCACGGAGCTGTCGGCCAGCGCCGCGCGTACCCCGGAGCGGTCGAGCTGGCCCAGGTAGAGCACGTCGGGCCGTTCGTCGGCGGCTGCCTCGGCCAGCGGACGCAGCTCGCCGTCACCGGCGATGCGCAGCGGGCCGAGCGCACCCACCGGGCGCCGCCGCCACGCCGCGAGCAGCAGATCGAGGCCCTTCTCGGGGCTGAGCCGGCCCATGAAGAGGAAGCCGTTCCCGGACGGCGCCGGGGCACCCGGGTCGGGCACCGCGTTCGGCTTGACCACGATCCGCTCGTCCGGGATGCCGTAGTCGCGCAGATGATCAGCGACCGCCGTGGTGAGCGCGATGTACCGGTCCACCGACTTCCAGGTGGGGCGGTGCACGGCGAGCGTGGTCGCCATCAGCGCGCTCTGCGCCCGGGAGTTGCGGTAGCAGCGGTGCACGATCGCCGGTACGCCCAGCGTCCGCCCCCGGCAGTCCTGGCAGATCACGCCGTCGCGGAAGTAGAGGCCCGAGGAGCAGACCTGCCGGTAGTTGTGCACCGTCTGCACCACCGGCACGCCGCGCTTGTGCGCGGTCCGCACCACCCAGGGCGAGAGCAGAGGGTACGGGTTGTGCAGGTGCAACACGTCCGGCCGGTGCTCGGTGAGCAGGCGGTCGAGGTCGTGCTGGGCCTTCGGCGCCCAGATCGGCGAGATCGGCAGCAGCGCCTTGGCCGGCTTGGACATCGACGGGATCTCGTCCGAGCTGCGCAGGAACGGCAGCACCTCCACGCCGGCGGCGGTGAGCTGGGCGATCTCCGCGTCGACGATGGTGTTCTCGCCGGAGGGCTGGGCTTCCCGGTACCGGTTGTGCGCCACCACGATTCTCACAGAGCTCGCCTTTCGTTCGCGACTGTGCCGATCTCTGCTCGCGGCTGCGGGGCTCGCAAGCTCACTCCTCGCGCTCGCGCATGGGACTCGCCAGCTCATTCCTCGCGCTCACGGGAAAGAAGGCTACCGTTGTACCGTGCCCGAACTTCCGGAGGTGGAAGCGCTCGCCGGTTACCTGCGCGAGCGTGCGGTGGGCCGCCGCGTCGAGCGGTTCGAGGTCGCCGCGATCAGCGCCCTGAAGACGTACGATCCGCCGCCGAGCGCGGTCGCCGGCCGTGCGGTCACCGGCGCCGGCCGGTACGGCAAGTTCCTGGACGTGCGGTTCGACGAGGGTCTGCACCTGGTGGTCCACCTGGCCCGGGCGGGCTGGCTGCACTACCGGGAGGCGTTCCCAGCGACGACCCCGCTGCGGCCCGGCAAGGGCCCGATCGCGGTGCGGGTACGCCTCGACGACGGCTCCGGCTTCGACCTGACCGAGGCCGGCACCCAGAAGAAGCTGGCCGCCTACCTGGTCACCGACCCGGCGCAGGTACCGGGCGTGGCGAAGCTCGGGCCGGACGCGCTGGAGGCGGACCTGCCGACCTTCGCCGAGCGGCTGCGCAGCCGCCGGGGTCAGGTGAAGGGCGTGCTGACCGACCAGTCGGTGCTCGCCGGGGTGGGGAACGCGTACTCGGACGAGATCCTGCACGCGGCGCGGCTCTCGCCGTTCGCGATCACCGACCGGCTCACCGACGACCAGCTCGCCGGTCTGCACGCGGCGACGCGGACGGTCCTCGGCGACGCGGTACGCCGGTCGATGGGGCAGCGGGCCGCGGAGCTGAAGGGCGAGAAGCGTTCGGGCCTCAAGGTGCACGCCCGCAAGGGGCTGCCGTGTCCGGTCTGCGGCGACACCGTACGGGAGGTCTCGTTCGCCGATTCGAGCCTTCAGTACTGCCCCACCTGTCAGACCGGTGGCAAGCCGCTGGCTGACCGAAGGTTGTCCCGCCTCGTACGGTGAGTAATGGCATTCGCCGGTTACCGAGTGGAATCGACCCGGGATCGCCGATGCTCCCGGTCCGCCCCTCTACCCGAGCCGTCATCCATCGGTATAGTGGCTCGGTCCCCGGCTTCACAACTGATTCGGAGCCGGCCAGATCTCACCGAGCACCAGCGGAACGGCTTCCTCGCGGGGGCCGGTCCGGGCCGGGCCCGCGTGGGAGACTGGGACGGTGAGCGACCCGGGCCCTCACGCCGAGTGAGGACGCGGGTCATGCGGGAGGACATGGGTTGAGGTGACGACAAGCCTCCAGCGCCCGGTAACCGACAGAGGCCGGAGCAAGAGCGTGCGGCACGTCGACAGCTTTGAGATCCAGCCGCCGACTCCGCCGTCGCACAACGGCGTACCCCGGTCGGCGTGGGCCCGAGCCCGGCGCCGGGTGTCCCGGTGGCACCGGCCCTACATCGCATTCCTGCTGCTGCTCGACTTCGGCGCGGCCGCCCTGGCCAGCTTCCTGGCCGTGCAGATCTTCGAGCAGGCCGCCTCCGGCTTCCGGAACGCGCCCGAGGCGTGGTTCTACACCGTGGCGTTCGCGCTCCTGCCGCTCGGCTGGGTGCTCATCCTCTGGGGCAACCGGGCCTACGACCGGCGCTACCTGGGCCTCGGCCCGGACGAGTTCAAGCGGGTGATCCGCGGCGGCGTCGCGGTCGCCGCGACGGTCTCGTTCCTCGCCTTCGCCACGAAGACCACCCTGTCCCGCTGGACGGTCGGCTTCGCGCTGCTCGGCGCCCTGCTGCTGATCCTGCTCGGCCGCATGATCGCCCGGGCCTGCCTGCACGCGCTGCGCCGCCGCGCCGGCCACGCCGGGCACCGGATGGTGCTCGTCGGCACGCTTCCGGAGTGCCTGGAGGTCTACACCACTGTCACCCGGAACCCGTCCGTCGGCCTCGTGCCGGTGGCCATCCACCTCACCGACGGGTACGCCGCCGCGCGCGGCCTGGAGACCCCGGTGCCGGTGTACGCGGGCCGGGACGTCCTGGCCCTGGTGCGTGAGGTCGGCGGCGACACGATCGCGGTCTGCGGCTCGGCCAGCGCCGAGCCGGGCGAGCTGCGCCGGCTGGCCTGGCAGTTGGAGGGCTCCGGCGTCGATCTGGTGGTCGCGCCCCAGCTCACCGACATCGCCGGTCCCCGGGTGCACATCCGCCCGATCGAGGGCCTGCCGCTGCTGCACGTCGAGGAGCCGACCCTGTCCGGGCCGGCGCTGCTGGTCAAGAACCTGATGGACCGGGTCGCCGCCGGGCTGGGCCTGCTGCTGCTGGCCCCGCTCTTCCTCGCCATCGCCGTGGCCATCCGGATCTCCGACCCCGGGCCGGTCTTCTTCCGTCAGCCCCGGGTGGGGCACGAGGGGCGGACGTTCCGGGTCTGGAAGTTCCGGACCATGTACGTCGACGCCGAGGAGCGGCTGGCCGGCCTGGTCGACCAGAACGAGACCGACGGCATGCTGTTCAAGATGAAGCAGGACCCCCGGGTCTTCCCGGTGGGCCGCTTCCTGCGTGCCACGTCGCTGGACGAGCTGCCCCAGCTGATCAACGTGCTCTGGGGCGAGATGTCGCTCGTCGGCCCGCGCCCGCTGCCCGCCGACGACGGCGACTTCCTCGGCGACGTCCGGCGCCGGCTGCTGGTCCGGCCGGGCATGACCGGTCTGTGGCAGGTCTCCGGCCGCTCCGACCTGTCCTGGGACGAGGCGGTCCGGCTCGACCTCTACTACGTCGACAACTGGTCGCTGGCGTACGACCTGAGCATCCTGTGGCGGACCGTGGGCGTGGTGCTGGCCCGCAAGGGCGCGTACTAGCGCTACCGGGCCGGCACCCGGCAGGATCGCTGCGTGGGTGGCAACCTCTCCGCCGTCTTCGCCGTCGTCTCGCTGGTCACCGCGCTGGCCGCGGCGCTCTGGGCGGTGCTGCGGCTGCGCGGCCGGCGGGGCATCGCCACCGCCACGCAGCGGGCCACGTACGAGGTGCTGCACACCGCGGGGCTCGCCGCCGAGCCGCTGCGCGCCGGCCTGACCGCGGCGGACGCGGCGAAGGCCGTACGCCATCTGCGGGCCCTCGTGGGCGCGGCCGGGCTGGCGCTGACGGACCGGGACACGTTGCTCGCGGTCGACGGGCAGGGCGCGCACCACGGCGACCAGCTGGTCGCGGCGGCCCGGCGGGCGGCCGACAGCGGGCGCTCCACAGTGCTGGGCGAGTCGGAGCTGCGTTGCGACCTGGTCGACTGCCCGGTACGCGGCGCGGTGGTGGCGCCGCTGCGCGCGGACGGGCGGGTGGTCGGGGCGCTGGTGGCGGTGGCCGACGAGCGCCCGGCCCCGGGTCTGGTGCAGGCGACGCTGGAGACCGCGCACTGGGCGGGTGACCAGCTCGCGCTGGCCGAGCTGGAGTCGTCGCGGGAGCGGCTGGCGCGGGCCGAGGTACGCGCGCTGCGCGCTCAGATCAGCCCGCACTTCATCTACAACGCGCTCACCGCGATCGGCTCGTTCGTGCGCACCGACCCGGAGCGGGCGCGAGAGCTGATCCTGGAGTTCGCCGAGTTCACCCGCTACTCGTTCCGGGCGCACGGCGAGTTCACCACGCTGGCCGAGGAGCTGCGTTCGATCGACCGCTACCTGACCATCGAGCGGGCGCGCTTCGGCGAGCGGCTCCAGGTGCGCCTCCAGATCGCGCCGGAGGTGCTGCCGGTGACGCTGCCGTTCCTCTGCCTCCAGCCGCTCGTGGAGAACGCGGTCCGGCACGGGTTGTCCCGCAAGCCGGGCACCGGCATGGTGAGCATCGAGGCCCGGGACGCGGGCGCGGAGTGTCACATCACGGTGGAGGACGACGGGGTGGGGATGGATCCGACGACGCTTACCGCCGGCATCGCCGAGGTGTCGGGCGCGGCCGGCGACCCGGCCGACGACCCGGGGCAGCACGTCGGCCTCTCGAACGTCGACGAACGGCTCCGGTCGGTCTTCGGGGACGGCTTCGGCCTGGTGGTGGAGACCGGCCTGGGTTCGGGTACGAAAGTCAGCATGCGCGTGCCGAAGTTCCACCCCGGCGTCCGGGCGTCGTCGTGACCGTCACCGGCACCGGTTTCCTCCGGGTGCTGGCGGTGGACGACGAGCCGCCCGCGCTCGACGAGCTGGCGTACCACCTGCGCGCCGACCCCCGGGTGGCCCGGCTGCACACGGCCGGGGACGCGACCGAGGCGCTGCGCGTGCTGCGCGACGACGACGTGGACGTGGTGTTCCTCGACATCCGGATGCCGGGGCTGGACGGCATGGAGCTGGCCCGGGTGCTGCGCCGGTTCGCCCGGCCGCCGGCGATCGTGTTCGTCACCGCGTACGACGACGGCGCGGTGGACGCGTTCGACCTGGGCGCCACCGACTACGTACGCAAGCCGGTACGCGCCGAGCGGCTGGCCGAGTCGCTGCGCCGGGTGATCGGTTCCCGGGTGGTGCCGTCGCATCCGGCCGCGCTGGCCCGGGCGGAGGAGGATCCGACCATCCCGATCGAGCTGGCCGGCACCACGCGGATGCTGCCCCGCTCGGCGGTGCGGTGGGTGGAGGCGCAGGGCGACTACGCGCGGCTGCACACGGCGGAGGGTTCGCACCTGGTCCGGGTCTCACTGGCGACGCTGGCCGAGCGCTGGGCGGACGCCGGGTTCGTCCGGATCCACCGGTCGTATCTGGTGCAGCTGCGGCTCATCGCCGAGCTGCGGCTGGTCAACTCCGGCTATGTGGTGGTGATCGACGGATCCGAGCTGCCGGTGAGCCGCCGGCACACCCGGGAGCTGAAGGACAAGCTGGTACGCGCCGCGAAACAGGACTGGAGCCGCTGAGGGACGGGGGCGTCGGGAGCACTGACGTACAATGTACGGCAGACCGTACGACAGGGTGGGGGACCGCATGTCCGACGACCGCTTCGACGCCGCTACCGAATTCGACCGCCAGCTCGACCGCCTCGTGCAGCTCGGCTACCCGGCGCTGGCCGGGCAGACCGAGGAGGAGTTCCGGGCGCTGCTCACCCCGCTGCGCGACGCGGCGGTCACCGGTGCCGCCGGACTGGCCGGGCCCACCGACGCACGGGTGCCGTTCCTGCTGGTGACCACGCGGGAGCTGGTGCCGGTGCCGGAACGCACCGCGCTCACCACGCTGGCCGGCAAGCGCAAGACCGGCGTCCTCGACCGCAACTTCCCCGCCGACGACCTGCCCACCTTCCACCCGATCAAGGAGCTGGAGGTGCCGTCCGGTCCCGCGTACCTGCTCTTCGACGTGGACCGGGGCGAGGAGTACCGCAACGTGCCGCCGTCGGCAGCGCTGGAGGACATGACCGCGAAGGACCGGCTGCCGATCACCATCGACGAGGGGCTGGCGTTCGTCACGTTGCACCCGCAGGCGCTGGCGAGCAACAGGTGCTTCTCGCTCGTGGGGTCGCGCTGCGGCGACCGGCGGGTGCCGGCGCTGTGGATCAGCCAGGGCGCGCCGAAGCTCGGGTGGTGCTGGTTCGGCAACCCGCACACCTGGCTCGGCTCGGCGACCGCTAACCCGGTACGGGTGGGGCTGAGCTGACGCTGTCCACAACGACTCCACGCCATCCACCGGGTTATCCACAACCGTGAAGCGTTATCCACAGGTTGTGCACAGGGCTCGGAACCGTGCTCTTGACATTCCCGCTGAGCGGGCGAGACTGCCGGGGGTGACCGGAGCCGCGGAACAGCATCCTTCGGGGCGGCCCGCCGAGGCCGCCCCGGTTCCCGGCCCGCGCGCGTCCGCACCGCTCCGCGAGCCGGGCAGCGGGCCGGCGCCGGCCGCCGCGCCGAAGCGGACCCGGATCGTGCTGGCCGAGGTCTCCCGGACCGGCGACCCGGCCGACCGCACCCGTTCCGAGCTGACCCAGCAGACCCCGGTCGGCGAGACGCTCGTACAGGGGCTGATGCGCGCCCAGCTCTCCCTCGCGCTGCGGCTCAGCCTGCTGGTGCTGATCGGGCTCGGCGGCCTGCCCTGGCTGTTCGCCATCGCGCCCACTGTCGGCCGGGTCACGGTGCTCGGGGTCAACCTGCCGTGGCTGCTGCTCGGCGTCGTGTCCTTCCCGTTCCTGATCGTCGTCGGCTGGGCGTACGTGCGCCTGGCCGAACGCAACGAGCAGGACTTCGTCGACCTGATTCGACGGCCGGAACACTGATGTCCAACGGCTACGTGGTCCCGGCGATCGTCGCCGTCACCCTGGTCACCGTCGGCATCGGCTTCTACGGGCTGCGGCTGGCCCGCACCACCTCGGACTTCCTGGTCGCGTCCCGGTCGGTCAGCCCGACCTGGAACGCCGCCGCGATCGGCGGGGAGTACCTGTCGGCGGCGAGCTTCCTCGGCGTCGCCGGGCTGATCCTCAAGTACGGCGTGGACGTGCTCTGGTACCCGGTCGGCTTCGCCGCCGGATACCTGGCGCTGCTGCTGTTCGTGGCCGCGCCGCTGCGCCGCTCCGGCGCGTTCACGCTGCCCGACTTCTGCGAGGTGCGGCTCGGTTCCCGCCGGCTGCGCACGCTCGCCACCGTCTTCGTGATCTTCATCGGCTGGCTGTACCTGGTGCCGCAGTTGCAGGGCGCCGGGCTGACGCTGGCCACGCTCACCGGCTCGCCGTACCCGCTCGGCGCGCTGCTCGTCGCCGTGGTGGTGACCGCGAACGTGGCGCTGGGCGGCATGCGGGCGATCACCTTCGTGCAGGCGTTCCAGTACTGGCTCAAGCTCACCGCGCTCGCCGTACCCGCCATCTTCCTGGCGTTGCAGTGGCAGGCCGACGCCCGCCCGGCGGTGACCCCGCCCGACGGACCGACGTTCCGGACCGCGACCACAGTCGTGGTCGAGCACCGCGCGACGCTCACCCTGCCCGACGGCGACATCCGGGAGGTACGCCCCGGCGACCGCCTGGAGTTCGCCGCCGGTGACCCGGTGCCGGAGGTGTCCGGCGCGGCGACCGGCGCCACCGAATGGCTGCTGCCGGACACCGCCGGCGAGGACGACCGAGGGCTGTTCGCCACGTACTCGCTGATCCTGGCCACGTTCCTCGGCACCATGGGCCTGCCGCACGTGCTGGTCCGCTTCTACACCAACCCCGACGGCGCCGCCGCCCGCCGCACCACGCTCGTGGTGCTGGCGCTCGTCGGCGTCTTCTACCTGCTGCCCACCGTGTACGGCGTGCTGGGCCGCATCTACACCCCGCAACTGCTGGTGAGCGGCCAGACCGACGCGGTGGTGGTGCTGCTGCCCGGTGCCGCGCTCGGCGACGGCACCACCGGCCGGCTGCTCGCCGCGCTCGTCGCGGCCGGCGCGTTCGCGGCGTTCCTGTCCACCTCGTCCGGCCTGCTCACCAGCGTGGCCGGGGTGATCTCCACGGACGTGCTGGGGCGCGGCTCGGTACGCGGCTTCCGGCTCGCCACGGTGATCGCCGGCGGGGTGCCGGCGGTGCTCTCGCTGAACGTCTCCGGGCTGGACGTGTCACAGGTGGTGGGGCTGGCGTTCGCGGTGGCCGCGTCGAGCTTCTGCCCGCTGCTGGTGCTCGGCATCTGGTGGCGCGGCCTGACCGACCTGGGCGCCGCCGCCGGTGTGCTGGTCGGCGGCGGCGCGGCCGTCGGTGCGGTGCTGCTCACCGTGCTCGGCCCGCCGCTGACCGGGTGGCCGGCGACGCTCACCACGCAGCCGGCCGCGTGGACGGTGCCGCTGGCGTTCACCGTCATGGTGGTGGTGTCGATGGCGAGCCGGCGTCGGCTTCCCCGCGACGTCGGCGCCACCATGCTCCGCCTGCACACCCCGGAGTCGCTGCGCCTGTAGGCGCTACTCCCCAGGTAGGAGCAGAAGATCACCCTGCCGCCCGAGCAGCCGCTGGCCGGAGCCCGATACGGTCGGACCATGACCGATCAGCACCCCGCGCTCTCCCTTCGTGGTCTGGCCAAGCGCTTCGACACCAAGGTCGCGGTGGCGGGCGTCGACCTCGCCGTGCCGACCGGCTCGTTCTACGGCCTGCTCGGCCCGAACGGAGCGGGCAAGACCACCACCCTCTCCATGGCCGTCGGCCTGCTGCGGCCCGACGCCGGTGAGGCGAGGGTGCTCGGGTACGACGTCTGGGCCGACCCGGTCCGAGCCAAGAGCCTGCTCGGTGTGATGCCCGACGGCGTACGCCTCTTCGACCGGCTGAGCGGGGCGGAGCTGCTGGCGTACCACGGTCTGCTGCGCGGCATGGACCCGGCGGTGGTCGACCAGCGGGCGGCGGAGCTGCTCGACGTGCTGGCGCTCTCCGACGCCGGCCGCACGCTGGTGGTCGACTACTCGGCGGGCATGAAGAAGAAGATCGGGCTGGCCTGCGCGCTGCTGCACGGTCCGCGCCTGCTGGTGCTGGACGAGCCGTTCGAGGCCGTCGACCCGGTCTCGGCGGCGCTGATCCGCGACATCCTGCACCGGTACGTCGGCGGCGGCGGAACGGTGATCTTCTCCAGCCACGTGATGGAGGTGGTCGAGCGGCTCTGCTCCCACGTGGCGATCCTGGCCGAGGGCCGGATCAAGCGGGTGGGCACGCTGGCCGAGGTGCGCGGCGACCGGTCGTTGGAGGACGTCTTCGTGGAGGTGGTCGGCGGCCGGACCGCGACCGGCGAGGAGCTGTCGTGGCTGTCCCGGTGACCGTCCCCGAGCGTCCGGCCCGGCGCGTGTCGCCCTGGCACTTCGTCCGGCTCAAGCTGCGGGTGCTCGGCAACAACTTCCGGGGTCAGACCTGGCGGGTCGCGCTGTTCGTCCTCGGCCTGCTGTTCGGGCTCTGGTTCGCCGCCGTCGGGTTCTTCCTGCTCGCCGCGCCGGGGCTGGCCAGCGAGTCCCGGTACGCGCTGATGATCGCCGCCTTCGGCGGTGGCGTTCTGACGCTGGGCTGGCTGCTCCTGCCGCTCGTCTTCTTCGGCGTGGACGAGACGCTCGACCCGGCCCGGTTCGCGCTGCTGCCGCTGTCCCGCCGCACCCTGATCACCGGTCTGCTCGCCGCCGCCCTGGTCAGCGTGCCGGCCCTGGCGACGGCGATCACGGCGGCCGGGCTGGTGGTCACCGCCGGCGCGCTCGGTGGATGGGCGGCCGCCCTGGTCGGCGCGCTCGGCGTGGTCGTCGGGCTGCTCGTCTGCCTGGCCGGTGCCCGCGCGCTGACCAGTGCGTTCGCGACGATGCTGCGCTCCCGCCGGGTACGCGACCTGGCCGCCGTGCTGCTCGCGGTGCTGGCCGCGCTGCTCGGGCCGTTGCAGTTGCTGGTGCTCGCGGCGGTACGGCAGACCGACTGGGACCGGCTGGACGGTGTGGCCCGGGTGGTCGGCTGGACGCCGTTCGGCGCACCGTGGACCGCCGGCGTGGACGTGGCCCAGGGGCGGACCGGTGCGGCGGTGGTGAAGCTGCTGATCGCGGTCGCGACGCTCGGCGTACTCCTGTTCTGGTGGTCGCGGTCGCTGGAGTCGGCGATGGTGGGCACCGCGAGCAGCGGCCCCGCGCGGACGCCGCGCGCTGTGGCCGGCGGCGCGGTCGCGCAGCTCTTCCCCCGCGCGGTGGGCTGGGCCCGGCGGGACCGGTTCGGCGCGATCGTCGCCCGGGAGTGCCGCTACTGGTGGCGGGACGCCCGCCGCCGGGCCAACCTGATCACCGTCGCAGTGGTCGGCGTGTTCGTGCCGCTGATGGTCAACCTGGGCGGCCCCGCGTTCCTGTCCGAGGGCGGCGCCGCGTTCGACCAGGCCACAGCCGATTCCTCACCGGCGATGGTCAGCCTCACCATGGTCTTCGTGGGGGCGCTCGCGTCGTTGACGCTCGCCAACCAGTTCGGCTTCGACGGCAGCTCGTTCGCGGCGAACGTGGTCGCCGGTGTGCCGGGGCGGGTGGAGCTGCGGGCCCGGATGGCCGCGTTCTCGATCTACGTGGTGCCGATGCTCCTCGTGATCGCGGTGGCGCTGGCCGTCGTCCTCGGTCGGCCCGAATGGCTCGGCGTGATGGGTGGCGCGTTGTTCGCCGCGTACGGCTGCGGGCTCGCGATCAACGCGTTCGTCTCAGTGCTCGGCGCGTACTCGCTGCCCGAGTCGAGCAACCCGTTCGCCCTGAACAGCGGCGCGGGATTCACCAAGGGTCTGCTCACCCTGGTCTCCATGGTCGGCTCCGCGGTGGTGGCGGTGCCGTTCGTGGTGGCCGCCGCGCTGCTCGGCGACGTGTGGCTCTGGCTGGCACTGCCGGTCGGGCTGGCGTACGGCGGGGGCGCGGCACTGCTCGGCGCGTACATGGCCGGGGACACACTCGATCACCGGCAGCCGGAGCTGCTGGCGAATGTCACCCCGAGGCGCTGATGCCTGTCGTCGAAGCGGTCGTCACCGTCCCGGTCCCTCCGGAGCTGGCGTTCGCCGTCTCCCAGACCACCGCCCCGGTGCGGTACCGCTGGGATCCGTTCGTCCGCGAGCAGCACTTCGTCGACGGCGCGACGCGGCCCGGGCGCGGCGTGCAGACATTCACCCGCTCCCGGCACGGCCTGGTGATGGTCAGCGAGTACGTGTCCTGGTCACCGCCGACGAACGTCGGCATGAAGATGGTGCGCGGACCGTGGTTCTTCGAGCGGTTCGGCGGCGGCTGGCGCTTCGCGCCCGGCCCGGATCCCGGCACCACGATCGCGACGTGGCGGTACAACTTCCGCTGCCGGCCCGCGTTCCTGCGCCCGGTCGCCGAGCGGATCGGGGAGTGGTTGCTCGGGCGCGACATCCGGCGCCGGATCGCCGGGTACGCGGCCGGCTGCGCCGACCCGGAGGTGCTGGCCGCCGCCCGCCGGTTGCTCGGCGACGACTGATCCGCGCGTCTCGGGCTGCCGTCAGGCGATGCGGCGCATCGCCGCGTAGACGTGGTGGCCGTCGCCGACGCTGAGCACGTTCACCAGGTCCCAGCCGTAGTTCGACAGGTGCTCGACCGCCGCCATGAGCGGCGGGAACCCGCTGCTGCCCCACTTGTGCCGGGCGATGACCATCAGGTGCCGGTACGGGTAGGCACGGAGATCGACCTGACCACCGAGAACGGCGTCGGCGCTGACCATCCGGTCCTGGGCGAGCTTCTGCGGTGGGACGAGAGCCATGCCCGGCAGGGTAGGGCGTTCCGTCGAGCCTCGCCCGGTGGCGGGCGGCACAATGTTTCACGTGAATCCAGAGCCGGGCGCGCAGATCCACTCCACCGATCCGTTCGCGGCGCCGGCCGCGCAACGCTCGCCGGTACGCCGGCTGCGCGGGCGGCTGGCCGCCCCGGTGACGCTCTGGACCGCGCCCGGTCCGGCCGGGCTGACCGTCTCCTCCACGCTCGTGGCCGAGGGCGAACCGGACCGGCTGCTCGGCCTGGTCGACCCGGAGTCGGACCTGTGGGCGGCGATCGAGGAGGCGGGACGGTTCGCGGTGGCCCCGCTGGGTCCGCAGCACCGGCAGCTCGCCGACCGCTTCGCCGGGCTGTTCCCGTCGCCCGGCGGCCTGTTCGCGCTGGACGCCTGGACCGAGACGCCGTACGGGCCGGTGCCCGCCGACGCCGGCGGGTGGGCGGGCTGCCGCCTGGACACCGCCCGCGAGTACGGCTGGGGCCTGCTGGTCGAGGCCACTATCGAATCGGTGGACCTGCCCCGGGACACACCCCCGTTGCTGCACTACCGGGGCCGCTACCACGACCTCCTCGGCTGACCCCTCTACTCCGTCGATCATGAGGTTGGCCGCGTTCCGCGTCCGATTTGTCGCCGTCAACCTCATGACCGACCGGGTGGGGGGTGACCGGTTAGCGGAGTGACGTGGGTCACTGGGCGCAGTGGGGGTGCCGTTCGGCGCAGCCGTTCGCCGCCCGGCGGCGGAGCCTTCCCGGGCCGGGAGCGCGCTCTCTACCGTGCGCGAAACTCCCCCACGCCTTGCGAAGGTGGTGATCCACAGATGTCCACGGACACACCCGCGTCCGCACCCGCCGAGTCGGCGGCGGAACGGTACCTCGCCGTCCAGCGGTCGGACGAGTTCGCCGGGTTGCGGCGCACGCTGCGCGGCTTCGTCTTCCCGATGACCGTCGCGTTCTTCCTGTGGTACGCGCTCTACGTCATCCTCTCCGCGTACGCGCGGGGATTCATGGGCACGAAGCTGATCGGCAACATCAACGTCGCCCTGGTCTTCGGCCTGCTCCAGTTCGTCTCCACGTTCCTCATCGCCTGGTTCTACTCGCGGTTCGCCAGCCGCCGGATCGATCCGGTCGCCGACCGGATCCGCGACGAGATGGGGGAGGTGACCCATGAACACGGTCCTCGCGGCTGAGGCGGGCAGCACCACCGCCCGGAACCTCACCATCACGCTGTTCCTGGTCTTCGTGGCGATCACGCTGGCGATCACCGTCTGGGCCAGCCGGCAGACCAAGACCGCCACCGACTTCTACGCCGGCGGCCGGTCGTTCTCCGGCTTCCAGAACGGCATGGCGATCGGCGGCGACTACATGTCGGCGGCGTCCTTCCTGGGCATCGCCGGAATCATCGCGCTCTACGGCTACGACGGCTTCCTCTACTCGATCGGCTTCCTGGTCGCCTGGCTGGTGGCACTGCTGCTCGTGGCCGAGCTGCTGCGCAACTCCGGCCGGTACACGATGGCGGACGTCCTGGCGTTCCGGATGCGGCAGCGGCCGGTCCGGACCGCGGCGGCGGTCTCCACCATCACGGTGTCGATCTTCTACCTGCTGGCCCAGATGGTCGGCGCCGGCGCGCTCGTCGCCCTGCTGCTCGGCATCAAGCCGGGCACCACGTTCCTCGGCATGGACGCCGACACCGCCAAGGTCGCCACCATCATCATGGTCGGCGCCCTGATGATCATCTACGTGACCGTCGGCGGCATGAAGGGCACCACGTACGTCCAGATCGTCAAGGCGTTCCTGCTGATGGGCGGCGCGCTGGCGATGACGCTGCTGGTGCTCGCCAAGTACAAGTTCAACCTGTCCTCGCTGCTCGGCGACGCGGCCAGCGCCTCGGGCAAGGGAGCGGCGTTCCTCGAACCCGGGTTGCGCTACGGCGTGGAGACACCCGGCGACGCGCTGAAGACGTTCTACAGCAAGATGGACCTGCTCTCGCTGGGCATCGCGCTGGTCCTCGGCACGGCCGGCCTGCCGCACATCCTGATCCGCTTCTACACCGTGCCGACCGCGCGGGCGGCCCGGAAGAGCGTGCTCTGGGCGATCGGCATCATCGGCACGTTCTACCTGCTCACCCTGGCGCTCGGCTTCGGCGCGGCGGCGATCGTCGGCGGGTCGGAGATCACCGCACAGGACAAGGCGGGCAACACCGCGGCGCCACAGCTCGCCGAGAAGCTGGGGGAGCAGTTCCTCGGCGGGGACCTGGGCGGCGCGACACTGCTGGCGATCATCGCAGCGGTCGCGTTCGCCACGATCCTCGCGGTGGTCGCCGGGCTCACCCTGGCGTCGTCGTCCAGCCTGGCGCACGACTTCTACGCCAACGTGGTGAAGAACGGGCAGGCGTCGGAACGGCAGGAGGTGACCGTCGCCCGCATCTCCGCGCTGGTGATCGGCGCGGTCTCGATCGTCCTGTCGATCTACGCGCAGAACCTGAACGTGGCGTTCCTGGTCGCGCTGGCGTTCGCGGTCGCCGCGTCGGGCAACCTGCCGGCGATCCTCTACAGCCTGTTCTGGAAGCGGTTCAACACCTCGGGCGCGGTCTGGGCCATCTACGGCGGCCTGCTCGCCGCCGTGGTGCTCGTCTTCTTCTCGCCGGTCGTCTCCGGCGCGCCGACGGCGATGTTCCCCGACCACGACTGGCAGTGGTTCCCGCTGTCGAACCCGGGCATCATCTCGATCCCGTTCGGCTTCCTGTGCGGCTGGCTCGGCACGATCCTGTCCAAGGAGAGCGACGAGGAGAAGTACGCGGAGCTGGAGGTGCGCTCGCTCACCGGAGCCGGCGCGCACTGATCACCACGGTCGAGCGGGGCCCCTGCCTTACGCGGGGGCCCCGCCTCGCGTGTATAGGCTGACCGCCATGAAGGTCGCTCCCCGCTTCGGTACCGGACACCGCATCCTCGTCACCGGCGGCGCCGGTTTCGTCCCGTCCCACCTGGTCGACCGGCTCGTCGAGCGCGGCTGCACCGTGGTAGTGCTGGACAACTTCGTCACCGGGTCCAAGGACAACGTGGCCCACCTGCTGGACAAGCCGACCTTCACGCTCGTCGAGGCGGACATCTCCGACGGCCTGCCGCAGCACCCGGCGATGGCCGAGCGGTTCGACGCGATCCTGCACATGGCGTCCCCGGCCAGCCCCACCGACTTCGAGAAGCTGCCGGTGGAGATCCTCCGGGTCGGCTCGGTGGCCACGCTGGCTCTGCTGGAGCGGGCCACCGACGACGGCGCGCGGTTCCTGATGGCCTCCACCTCCGAGGCGTACGGCGACCCGAAGGAGCACCCGCAGCGGGAGACGTACTGGGGCAACGTCAACCCGATCGGCATCCGGAGCGTCTACGACGAGGCGAAGCGCTTCTCCGAGGCGGCCACCATGGCCTACCACCGGAGCCGGGGCACCGACACCGCGATCGTGCGGATCTTCAACACGTACGGCCCGCGGATGCGCCCGGACGACGGCCGGGCCATCCCGACGTTCATCTCCCAGGCGCTGCGCGGCGAGCCGATCACTGTGCACGGCACCGGCAACCAGACCCGTTCGATCTGTTACGTCGACGACCTGGTGCGCGGCATCCTGCTGCTGCTCGACTCGACCGAGACCGGGCCGATCAACTGCGGCACCGAGCACGAGATGTCGATGCGGCAACTGGCCGAGACGATCGTGTCACTCACCGGAAGCACGTCCGAGGTGAGCTACATCACTCGCGCCTCCGACGACCCGGAGATGCGCCGCCCGGACCTGACCCTCGCCCGCGAACTGCTCGGATACGAGCCGAGCGTCACGCCCGAAGACGGCCTCCGACGCACGATCGAGTACTTCCGCGGGCGTCTCGGGTACTGAACCCGCCGGGGACGCGGCTGACATCGGGGCGCGTACGAGGGCGTCGGTGGCCGGGCCGACCTACCCTCGGTTACATGTCAGCGACCTCGTCTGCCGGCGCCCCGCTCCCCCGACACCTGAACCGGGGCGCGGGCCGCGCCGCGGTTCCCGGCTCCGGCCGCGGCGCCACCGGGCGCGCCCGCCCCTCGGAAGCCACGTGGTACCCCGCACACGACGAGGCGCCCCGCTCCGGCGGTCCCGGCGGCCCGGCCGGGCCGACCGGTCCCGGTGGTCCGGGCGGCGGCGGTCCGGGTGGGTCCGGCCGGCGTGGTCCCCGGCCGCGCTGGGGGCGCATCGGTCTGGTGGCGGGTGTCGCGGTGCTGGTGCTGGCGCTGCTCGGCGGCCTCGGCGCCTGGTTCTACGCCCGCAACCTTGACGACGACCTGGCGCGCACCGATCCGTTCGCCGGGATCACCGGCGGGCGGCCGGCCAAGCAGGTCGAGGGCGCGTTCAACATCCTGCTCGTGGGAAGCGACTCGCGGGATCCGGACGCCCCGGTCGACGGCTCCGGCAAGTGGCGCGCGGACACCGTGATCGTCATGCACATCCCCGCCGACCACAAGAGCGCATACCTGGTCTCGGTGCCGCGTGACCTGTACGTGCCGATCCCGGAGAGCGCCGGCGCGTCCTGCGACTCCGGCTCGCGCAACAAGATCAACGCGGCGTTCGCGTTCGGCGGCCTGCCGCTCGCGGTGAAGACCGTGGAGTGCTTCACCGACGTACGGATCGACCACGTGATGGCCATCGACTTCGGCGGTTTCAAGGAGGTCACCGACGCCCTGGGCGGGGTCGACCTCAAGGTGGAGCGGACCATCACCTCGATCCACAAGCCGTACCGGACGTTCACCAAGGGTGTGAACCACATGAACGGCGCCGAGGCGCTGGACTGGGTCCGGCAGCGCAAGCAGTTCCCGGACGGCGACTTCGCCCGGATGCGGCACCAGCAGGAGTTCCTGAAGGCGCTGATGGACAAGGCGGCCAGCACCGGGACGCTCACCAACCCGAAGAAGCTGAACGACTTCCTCAAGGCGGTGACCGCCGCCGTCACGGTCGACCAGGGATTCTCGTTGACCGACATGGCAGTGCAGTTCCGCAGCCTGCGGGGCGAGAACCTGACGTTCGTCACCAGCCCGCACCTGGGCGGCCAGACCATCGACGGCCAGTCGGTGGTGGTCTCCGACCGGGAGAAGGCGCTGGCGATGTACAAGGCCATCGCCGCGGACCGGATGGCCGAGTGGATGCAGGCCAACCAGAAGGGTTCGGGCGACAACGCGGGCGGCTGACGCCGGCACGACATGCCCGGTCTCGCGCGTTAGGACCTCGCCACCACGGAGGCCAACCGCCGACCGGCTCCTTACCCCTGCCCGTTCGGCCACAACCCGAAGATGTCGGCCGGTATTGACGGGAATTGCGACCCTACGAGGTCGCGAGAACGGGAACAGATACGTAAAGTGGTCCCGCCCCCGATCACCGAGCTGGAGCACGCATGTCGGTCCAGACCAGCCGTCGCCCGCAGTCACCGGCACCCGGATCATCCGGGCGGGTCCCTCCGGTCATCCCCACACAGCCCGGTTCCGGCGGTCGCGGTCCCGGCGGTGGCAAGAAGAAGCGCACCAAGCGCAAGGACCCGCTCTGGGCGAAGCTCACGCTGGTGCTGGGCGCGGTGCTGATGGTGACCAGCGGCGTCGCGATCGTCGGCAGCAAGGCGGTCATCGGTCAGGCCACCAACAACATCGCCCAGCGCAACCTGCTCGGTGAGGCCGGCAAGTCCGACGCCGAGGGCGGCAGCAGCCTCGAAGGCCCGATCGACATGCTGCTGCTCGGCGTGGACGCACGGGCCCGCTGGGCCGCCGACGACGTCCGGTCGGACACGATCATCATCCTGCACATCCCGGCCAGCCACGACCAGGCGTACCTGATCTCGATTCCCCGGGACACCGAGGCGCGTATCCCGGCCTTCGAGAAGAGCGGCTACAAGGGCGGCACCGACAAGATCAACGCGGCCTTCTTCCACGGCGCCCAGAACGGCGGCGGCTGGGAGGGCGGCGCCCAGTTGATGGCCAAGACGATCAAGTCGATGACCGGCATCGGCTTCGACGGCGCCGCGATCATCAACTTCGGCGGCTTCAAGAGCGTGATCGACGCGCTCGGCTCGGTGCGGATCTGCGTCAGCCACGAGGTCAAGTCGCACCACATGTCGTACGTCGACGGCAAGCCGATGTGGAACGCCGACGCGAAGAAGACCGGCAAGCCGTACAAGGCAGTGGTGCACAAGAAGGGCTGCCGGGAGATGGAGGGCTGGGAGGCGCTCGACTACTCCCGCCAGCGCTACGGCCTGCCGAACAGCGACTACGACCGGCAGCAGAACCAGCAGCAGCTGATCAAGGCGATGGCCAAGAAGGCCACCGAGGGCGGCATGCTCACCAACCCGATCAAGCTGAACTCTCTGATGAAGGCGGCCGGCAAGGCGTTCGTCCTGGACACCGGCGGCGTGCCGATCGCCGACTTCATCTTCACGCTCAAGAACCTCAACGGGAACGACCTGGTCACCCTGCGGACCAACGGCGGCACCTTCGCCGGCAACGGCAACGGCCGGGAGACGTTCAACGAGGCGACGATGGACATGTTCCAGGCGGTCAAGAACGACAAGCTGGCCGACTTCGTGGTGAACAACCCGGACGTCCTCTCCACCCGTAAATGACCCGCTGACCTGCGCGAAAGCGATACCGGTCGGCCGATCCCCCCGTAGCCTGACGTGAGCGGGTCTCATGTCGCGGCTACGGGGGGATCGTCACGTCCAGGCCAGCACGGAACCGACGCGGGCGGGGTGGACCCGCCCGCCGGGCCCGGTTCCTGCTCGGCACCGGACTCGTCCTGGTCCTGCTCGCCACGCTCGGCGTCGCCGGACTGCACTGGCTCACCTCGCGCTACGACCGCACCGTGGCCAAGGAGCAACTGCTCGACCCGGCCGCCCGCAACAAGCGGACAGACCTGGACGGCGCGCTCAACTACCTGCTGATCGGCTCCGACCACCGGCCCGGCGCGAACCCGGAGGACCAGCGCTCCGACAGCATCCTGATCGTGCACGTACCGGCCGGGATGCGGCAGGCGTACCTGATCTCCGTGCCGCGCGACCTGCTGGTGGCGCTCCCCGCGGCACCAGGCTTCCCCGGCGGCCAGGACAAGGTCAACGCCGCGTACGAGCACGGCGGCGGCGGTGAGGGCGGCGCGCGCCTGCTCAGCACCACCCTGAACCGGCTCACCGGGATCCGCTTCGACGGCGCCGCACTCGTCGACTTCTCCGGCTTCAAGGAGGTGATCGACCAGCTCGGCGGCATCCGGATGTGCGTGGACACGCCGGTGCGCTCGATCCACACCCGGTACCAGTTCGAGGCCGGCTGCCAGCAGATGGACGGCGCGCGGACGCTCGACTACGTGCGGCAGCGCTACGACCTGCCCGGTGGCGACTACGACCGGCAGCGGCACCAGCAGCAGATGCTGCGGGCGGTGCTCGACCGGGCGGGCGAGACGCGGCTGCGCAGCGACCCGGTCAAGCTGGACCGCGTGCTGCGCGCGGCCGGCGGGGCGCTGACCGTGGACACCAACGGCGTACCCCTGGACGAGCTGTTGTTCGCGCTGCGCGGCCTGCCCGCGGACGCCCTGCGCGGGGTCCAGGTGCCCTCCTACCCGCAGACCATCGACGGCGTCTCGTACGTGGTGCTGGACAACGGCGGCGGCGGGCTGTTCACCGCGCTGCGCGACACGCGCGTACCGGAATGGGCCGGCGCCAACCCGCGCTGGGTCAACCGGCTGTGAGCGCCGTGGGCGACTAGGCTTGGTTACCGTGTTCGGAGCCTCACTACCCAGCGTGCCCGCGTCGGCCGTGCCCGACGACGTCTACCTGCTCGACGTCCGCGAGGACGACGAGTGGGCCGCCGGCCACGCGCCGGCCGCCCACCACCTGCCGATGACCGAGCTGCCCGCCCGGATCGCCGAGATCCCGCAGGACCGCGACGTGGCGGTGATCTGCCGCTCGGGCGGCCGGTCCGCCCAGGTGGTCGGCTACCTCATGCGCAACGGCTGGGACCAGGTGCGCAACGTCGACGGCGGGATGGGCGACTGGGCCGCCGCCGGCCGTCCGGTGGTCACCGACGACGGGCAGCCGGGCCGGGTCGCCTGAGTCGGTGACGCGGCCATGACCGTCCCCCTGGTCTTCGCCCATCGCGGCGCCTCGTACGACCTGCCGGAACACACGCTCGCCGCCTACCTGCGCGCTCTCGACGAGGGCGCGGACGGGCTGGAGTGCGACGTCCGGCTGACCCGTGACGGGCATCTGGTCTGCGTGCACGACCGCCGGCTGGACCGCACCAGCAACGGCCGCGGGCTGGTCAGCGCGCGGACACTCGTCGAACTGGAGGCGCTGGACTTCGGCTCCTGGCACCGGGCCGCGACGCTCGCCGAGGACGACGCGCCGCTGGACGAGTCGCACACCCGGCTGCTCACGCTGGAGCGGCTGCTCGACGCGGTGCTGGCCGCCGGGCGGCCGGTCCGGCTGCTGATCGAGACCAAGCATCCGTCCCGCTACCGGGGCGAGGTCGAGCGCCGCCTGGTCGAGATGCTGCGCCGGTACGGGCTGGCCGAGCCCCGCCCGGACCATCCCGTCCAGGTGACGGTGATGTCGTTCTCGCCGCTCGCCGTACGCCGGGTCCGGGAACTCGCCCCGGCGCTGCCCACCGTGCTGCTGCTGGAGATGCTGCCGCGCCTGCTGCCGCTGGGCCGGCTGCCGTTCGGCAGCCGGATCGCCGGCCCGGGTGTGGACCTCGTCCGGGCCCGCCCGCGGCTGGTGCCCGCGCTGCGCGCCGCCGGCAACTCGGTGTACGTCTGGACCGTCAACGAGCCGGAGGACCTGGAACTCGTGCTCGAAGCCGGCGTGGACGGGGTGATCACGGACCGGCCGGCCCACGCGCTGGCCCGGTTGGGCCGGTGAGTCCCGTCGATCGGTACCGGGGACGGTCGACCGGCCGGGGGTGTCACGGACGCGGGCGGCGCGGCACACTCGGGACATGCCGGAGCGAACCGACTACCCCGCCTTCATCGCCGGCCACACCGCAGTGATCAACATGATCAACTCGGGCGAGTCAGGTCTCGCCGTGCTCACCCGCCTGCTCCGCGAGGTCGAACCGGCGGTCGGCGCCGCCGGTCTGGTCTTCGTGGAGTTCACCCCGGCCGGGGGACGGGTGATCGCGGCGACCGGCAGCGCCGAGTTCGTCCTCGGCCGCCCGCTGCCCGCCACCGACCCCGCCACCGTCTGCCTGCTCGCCGGCCCGCCGGTGCGGGAGGTCCGGGTCGACGCGATCCCGGGCGCGCTCGCCGTCGAGGTCGCCGGCCGGGGCCTCTGCCGGATGATCGTGGCACGTGCCGAGGTCGGCGGGCTGACAGTCGGCAGCCTGCACGCGCTCTACCCGCTGGGCGAGCCGCTGCAACCCTCGCAACGTGCCGTCATCGGCTACATCGCCGCGTGCATCGCCCACATGTACGGCGACCAGACCGGCCTGCCCGTACACGGGGACGGCCCGGTCGTGGCGGCGCTCGCCGACGGCCTCGCGGTGGTGGACCGGGACGGACGTGTCCGGCTCTGGAACCCGGCCGCGGTCGAGGTGACGGGCCGGCCGGCGGACGAGGCGTTGAGCCGGCCGCTGCCGTTCCCGCTGCCGCCACCCGGCCAGGTGCTCGACCACCGGCTGCCGGACGGCCGCTGGCTGCGGATCACCTCCGGCGAACTGCCCGGCCCGAACGCGCTGCGCGTGGTCAGCTTCCGCGACACCACCGACCAGCAGCGGCGCGACCACGACCGGGACCTGTTCGTCGCGGTGACCAGCCACGAGCTGCGGACGCCGGTCACCGTCATCAAGGGGTACGCGGACACGCTCACCGACCACTGGGACTCGCTGAGCGACGGCGACCGCAGGCAGGCCGCCCGGATCATCGGCCAGCGCGCCAACGAACTGGCCCGCCTGGTCGACCGGCTGCTGACCGCCGCCACCGAGAACCGTCCCGGTGGCGAACCGGCCGCGCCGTTCGACCTGGTCGACGCGTTGCGCGCGGCGGTGGTGGACCTGCCGGCGGACGTCCGGCACCGGGTCGTGCTCGACCTGCCCGCCGACCTGCCCAAGGCGCTCGGCGACCGGCACAGCCTCGCCACGGTGCTCACCGAACTGGGCACCAACGCCGGGAAGTACTCGCTGCCGGACACGCCGATCGAGATCACCGCGGAGGCGAACGAGCGGACCGTCTCGTTCCGGGTGGCCGACCGGGGCATCGGCATCCGGCCGGAACACGTGGAGCGGGCCTTCGACCGGTTCTGGCAGGGGGAGTCCGGCGACCGCCGCCGGTATCCCGGCGCCGGGCTCGGTCTCTATCTCGTCCGCCAGATCGTTGAACAGCAGAATGGATGGGTATCCCTCCGGCCCAGAGCCGGTGGCGGTACGGTCGCAGAGGTGCGGCTGCCCCGGGGTTGACCGGGGCGCTCACGGGCGGGGAAGGAACGACGTGTCGACTGGTCCGGCCGAACGGTCGTGGTGCGTGGTGGTGCCCCACGACCCCACCGGCGCGCGCCTGGCCCGGCACCGGCTCGCCGACGAGCTGACCGGTGTCGTACCCCCGGTCCTGGTGGCCGACCTGGTCGCGGTCCTCGCCGAACTGGTCGGCAACGCGGTCCGGCACGCCGACGCGCTGCCCGGCGGCGTCGTGCGGGTCGCCTGGCGGCTGCGCCCGACCGAGCAGGGGCCGAGCGTCGAACTCCGGGTCACCGACGGAGGATCAGGCGCCGGCCCGTGCATGCGTACCGCCTCGCCGGACGCGGCGGACGGGCGAGGGCTGCACATCGTCGCCGGGCTCGCCAGCGGCTGGGGCGTGGAGCGCGACGGCCTGGGCCAGAGCGTGTGGGCGCGGTTCGACCCGGTCCCGACGCAGCGGACCGACCTGGTCGCGGCCGGCTGACCGACGCGGCGGGCGGGTCCGGCCCCCACCGCCGAGACCCGGCATCTAGGCTGTCTCGCCATGAGCGAGCGGAGCGGAGCGGGCGCATGAGCAAGCGTCGGAAGAACCAGCGGGCCGGCGAGGCCACCCCGAAGCGGGAGAAGGTGCGCGACGTCTTCGTGCCCCGGCCGTTCGAGGGCCTGGCGGACGAGCCGGAGTGGATCGCCCTGCGCGAGCTGGTCCCGGCCGCGTCCGCGCCGCTGCGGCTGACCCCGGAACTGATCGAGGAGTACGGCGACCGGCCGGTCACGCTGGCCACCGTGCTGCCGATGGCCGCCCCGGCGATGACCAAGCCCGACGGGCGGGTCTTCATCGGCCTGCAACGGCACCAGCAGTCCGGCGACGTCTCCCGTGACCTGGCCGACGCGCTGATCTCCGCGCTGCGCACCGAGCCGGGCGGCCAGGTGAGCGTGCCGCCGCTGCCCGGGCCGGGCCCCCGCCTCCAGGACATCCTGGTGGACGGCCCGCTGGAGATCACCATGCACGACGGGTTCGACTTCTGGCTCGACCCGGGCGCCGCCGACGACCCGAACGTCCAGGCGTCCCTGGAGCGGGCCAACTCGGCGATCTACCCGACCGTCAAGCTGGCCGCCGCGCCGGCCGCGTACTGGTGTCAGGTGCCGGAGAAGGCCCACGTGCGCCTGGTCCTGCCGGAGGACGAGGACGCCGCGCTGGACGCGCTGTCCCGGCTCGCCGCGGCGGGCGCGCTGACGCTCGGCGACGACACGAAGTTCGCGGGCATGTTCCGGGCGCACGGGCGCCTCGCGCCGGTCTGGGACCTGCCGGAGGACACCCCGGCCGCCGAGTGGGAGGCGCCGGTGGCGGAGTTCGCCAAGCGCTACGCCGAGGCGGTCGCGGAGCGGGAACCGCTCGACGCGGCCGGCCGCCGGGCCCGCCAGGGCCTGCTCGGCCGGCAGCTGACGCTGCGCTGACGTCTCCGGGTCAGGCGGCCCCGCCCTTCTCCCGCACCAGCGGGCAGGACATGCAGCGCGGGCCGCCCCGCCCGGAGCCCAGCTCCGACCCGGCGATGGCGATCACCTCGATGCCGGCCCGTTCCAGTTGCGCGTTGGTCTCCACGTTGCGCTCGTAGCCGACGCACAGCCGGGGCGCGATCGCGAGCGTGTTGTTGCCGTCGTCCCACTGCTCGCGTTCGGCGGTGACCGGGTCGAGGCCGGTGTCGATCACCCGGAGCTGGTCGAGGTCCATCGCGTCGGCGGCGGCCCGCAGGAACGGCGCCGGCCCGTCGACCCGCAGGTCGTCGCCGTCCGCGCCGGCGATGACCGTGTACGCGGACATCTGGTCGGCGACGTTCGCGTACATCAGCACGGCGTCGACGTCGACCATGGTGCAGATCGTGTCCAGGTGCATGGTGGCGCGTTCCTGCGCGATCGGCACCACCAGGATGGTGTGCGCCAGCCCGGCCGCGAACACCTGCCGGGCCAGCCGTTCCGCGCCGGCCGGGGTGGTGCGTTCGCCGACGCCGACGGCGAGCACGCCCGGCGCGAGCAGCAGCACGTCGCCGCCCTCCAGGTGCTCCAGCCGGGGGTGGTAGACGAACTCGGTGCCGACGAAGCGCGGGTGGTAGCGGTAGATCGCGTCGGTGAGCGTGGTCTCCCGCCGCCGGGCCGGCATGGCCAGGCTGGTCACACCGACCCGGTCGCCGATCCAGACCGACGAGTCGCGGGTGAACAGCAGGTTGGGCAGCGGATCGATGACGAAGTCGTGCCGGTCCATGAGCGTCCAGACCAGACCGCCGGGGCGGTCGGCGCCGATCCGCAGTTCCTCGTGGGCGAGCCCGGCGGTGAGCACGTCGGCCAGTCCGGCCGGGTCGAGGTACGCCAGATGGTCGGCGACCCGGCGCCGCAGCGTGTGGCCGAGCCGGCGGGACCGCAGCACCCGGTCGGTCAGCTCGGCCCGGGCGTCCGCCACGGCGAGCGTCTCGACCAGCAGGTCGGCCAGGTAGAGCACCTCGACCCCGCGGGACCGCAGCGCCGCCGCGAACGCGTCGTGCTCCTCCTGCGCGCGTCCCACCCATGGGATAGCGTCGAAGAGGAGACTGTCGTTGTTCCGCGGGGTGAGGCGGGCCAGTTCCGGTCCCGGGCGGTGCAGCAGCACCGTCCCGAGGCGGGCGACTTCGCTGTCCACATAGTGGGTCACTCCCGCAGCCTAGGGCAGGCTTGCGCACCATCCGGAAAAGAAGTGTGGATGAATATGGCATTCATCCGCACTCACTCCGGCGGTCCAACTTGCCGAGCCCCCGGGTGTGCAACGTAGGGTAGTGGAGACATAACTTCGAGAGACCTTTTGCCGGAGGTCGCGATGACTGTCTTTCCCGCTCGTCGAGCCGTACCGAGCAGGGCACTGCCGCCCCGCACGGTGCCGCACTCCCGGGTCGAGCCCACCTCGGTGCTCGAGCCGGCCCGACCGACTCCATTGGAGTGGGCCCGGCGTCGCCGGGCGGAGCGGGGGGCCCGCCGGTTGGAAGCGGCAGGGGCCCGCGCCCTGGGCCAGCTCGACCATCTCGGTCCCGCGTGGCACGTCATCGAGTGGCCCCGGACGGACCCGGCGGACATGCTGCTCGACCGCGGTCGCGACGACCGGGCCGGGTTCCTGGCCATCGGTCCGAGCGGTCTGTTCGCTGTCACCATCGCCGACCACGGCCGGGCCCGCGTGCTCGTGGCCGGAGACGTGGTCCAGATCAACGGCAAGCGCCCGCCGTACGTGGCGGAGGCGCGCCGGGACGCCAAGCGGGCCAGCAAGGCCCTCTCCGACGCGGTCGGCCTGCCGATCCCGGTGACCCCGGTGCTGACGTTCGTCGGCTCCGGGGTGATCAGCGTCTACGGCCTGCCGAAGGACTGCCTCATGGCCACCCACCGCGAGCTGGACCGCCTGCTCGTGGCCGGTGGGAACCGGATCAGCCCGGCCACCGCCGAGAAGCTCTCCCGCGTCGCGCAGGCGCCGGCGACGTGGTTCAACGGCACGTACCGTCCAACCGCCGACTACCGGTGGTATGACGAGGGCCGAACGGCCGCTGACAAGCAGGCCGCCCGCCGGTAACGTCTCCGGCGACGCCACGCGGCCCACGGCACCGCCCCGACTGGTTCCGTCGGTCCGCGCCGTCGCCGGCCGCCCGGCAGCCGATGCTTCCGCCGCACCGACCGGCTAGCGTGGACAGACCGTCGGTGTACATAGGAGGCGCGGTGGCCCACGTCGAACTCTCACTCTCGGAAGTGTTCGCGCCCGCGGCATCCACCGAGCAGGAGTCCGACAACTTCGGGCAGTGGTCCGGCATGGTCTCCCGGGCCGCCGAGCCGTGCCTGCTGATCGACGCCGGCACCACTGTCGTGGCGATCTCCTCGTCCGGCTGCGACCTGCTCTGCCTGGGCGCCCCGGAGGACGTGATCGGTCTGCCGCTGCTGGAGGGCGGCCTGCGCCTGGTCGACTTCACGGCGAGCCCGAGCGAGCTGACCGAGCAGGAGACCGACAAGATCCCGCCGCTGCTCGCGCTGCACTCCGGGCGGCTCGCCCGCGGCCTGCTGCGGGTTCAGGGGCCCGGCTCCGACGCCGGCCGGACGGTCGACGCCATCTCCACGCCGGTGCTCACCGACGGCGCGGTGGCCGGCTCGCTCACCTTCCTCTCCGCGGTCTGACCCGCGACGACACCCGGCGCCCTTCACCCCGGGCCGGTCATCCTCCTACGATGGGCTCGGCCCCACCACACGACGACATCCCTCGATGCCCGAGGACGCCCCCGTGCCCCGCACCCCACGCCCCCGACGCCGCCACCGTCCGCTGGCGCTGCTGACGCTGCTCGCCCTCGCCGCCTGCGGCACCCCGCCCGAGCTGCGTGCGCCACCCGCCGCCGCCACGCCCGTCCCGGTCCCGTCGGCGTCCGCCACGCCCAGCCCGAGCGCGACATCGGCCCCACCGACGCCCGTCCTCCCGCCCACGCTCTCCCCGTCCGTACCGGCGTCCGCGGCGCCCTGCCGGGGGCGGCCCTCCGGCGACCGGATCGTCGCGCTGCTGCGCGGATCCGCCGGCGTACTGCCCCGCGACGTCCGGGTCACCGTGGCGACCGGTCCGCTCTGCGCCGAGGGCTGGCAGTACACCGTGCTGACGGTCACCGGGCACGAGGAGTTGCAGGTGGTCACGCGCGGCGAGAGCGGCACGCCGAGGCTGGTCACCGCCGGCACGGACGTGTGCGGCGTCGAGGTACGGACCGTGGCGCCGGTCGGCATCCGTACCCTGGCCTGCGACGGCACGCCGGGTGCGTAGGCTGGTCGGCATGCCGGGAACACCGCCGACCCGCTTCGTCTACCTGGGCCCCGAGGGCACCTTCGCCGAGCAGGCCCTGCGAACGGTGCCCGCCGCCGAGCGCGGGGACCGCACACCCGCCCGCAGCGTCGGCGAGGCGCTCGACGCGGTACGCGCCGGGGAGGCGGACGCGGCGCTGGTGCCGCTGGAGAACTCCATCGGCGGCGCGGTCGGGGTGACGCTCGACGAACTGGTCGAGGGCGACCCGCTGGTGATCACCCGCGAGGTGGTCCTGCCGGTGGAGTTCGTGCTGGCCGCCCGCACCGGCACCACGCTGTCCGACGTCCGCTCCGTCGCGGCCCACCCGCAGGCGTCCACCCAGTGCCGGGGGTGGCTGCGGGAGCACCTGCCCGACGCCACAGTGGTCGACGTGCTCTCCAACGGCGCCGCGGCGGCCGGTGCGGCGAGCGGCGAGTACGACGCCGCCATCTGCGCCCCGATCGGCGCGACCCGGCACCGGCTCGCGGTGCTGGCTGACAAGATCGCCGACCACCCGGACGCGGTCACCCGCTTCGCGCTGGTGTCCCGCCCCGGTCCGCCCCCGCCGCCCACCGGCGACGACCTGACCTCGCTCGCGGTGTGCCTCGCGCACGACCGGGTGGGTGCGCTGCTGGCGGTGCTGATGGAGCTGGCGGTGCGCGGCGTGAACATGACCCGGATCGAGTCCCGCCCGACCGGCGAGGCGCTCGGCCGCTACGTGTTCTTCCTGGACTGCGCCGGACACGTCGCCGACGTACGCCTCGGCGAGGCGTTGCAGGGGCTGCGCCGGGTCTGCGCCGACGTGCGGTTCCTGGGGTCGTACCCCCGGCACCGCTGGAGCACGGCGGCGGGTGACCAGCAGACGCCGGTGCCGGCCGGGCTCACCGACGCCGACTACGCCGACGCGGCGGCCTGGGTGTCCCGGCTGCGGGCCGGCGAGCTGAGCTGACCGGCCCGGGGCGACCTCGGCGGACGCCCCGGGCACCGGCCGTCACTGAAGCAGGCCGCCGAGCACGCCGCCCTGCTGCTGGGAGCCGCTGCCGGCCACCGGAGGTTCCTCCGAGGGCTGGACCACGACGAAGCCCTGGCCAGCGAAGCTCATCGTGAACGCCTCACCGGTGCTGCGGCCGAGCAACGTGCCCAGGCCGAGCTGCTCGGCGCGGTGGTAGCCGGTCTGGAGGTTCGCCGACCAGCAGACCGCCGCCTGCGGGTCGACGTACGTCGGCGCGTCCACGTTGAGCACCACCGGGGTGCCCTTGGTGGTGACGGCGATCCGGCCGTGGCCGGTGAAGACGCAGTTGAACAGGCCGGACGAGGACGCGAAACCGGCGCCGCCGACCATCTTGATATCGTACTGGAGCGTCGAGTCGAACGCCAGCACGCTGGAGCCGTTGATGGACAGCGCGTCGCCCGGCTCCAGGTCGATGACGTGCACGTCCTTGGCGAAGTCGGCGAGGAAGACGTCGCCGCGGCCGGAGAGCTTCATCAGCGGCACTCCCTCACCGGTGAGCCGCTGCTTGATGAACTTGCCGATGCCGCCGGAACCGAGGGCCTGGAACTGCACCTGCCCCTGGTAGGCGACCATCGACCCGACCCGGGCCATCGCCTCGCCGTTCAGCTCGATCTTCAGCATCTTGGAGTTCTGCAACCGCATGCCGGGCTGCTGGGACTCCTTCTCAAGGTTCTCCGCGGAGAACAGCGCGCTGCGCATGGGTTTTCCTCCTGCATCAGGATCTGCCTGACCCGCAGGTTAGGGGACCGGCGCAACCGCCGGAATCAGCCGGGCGGGGACGCGCCGGAGGCCGGTCAGCCCCAGCCCAGGGCGTGCAGGCGCTCGTCGTCGATGCCGAAGTGGTGGGCGATCTCGTGCACCACTGTCACCGCCACCTCGTCGACGACGTCGTCGTCGGTGTCGCAGATCGCCAGGATCGGGTTGCGGTAGATCAGGATGCGGTCGGGCAGCACGCCGGAGTAGTCCCAGCCGCGAGAGGTGAGCGCGTGCCCCTCGTACAGGCCGAGCAGGTCCTCACCCGGCGGCGGGTCGTCCTCCACCAGGATGACCACGTTGCTCATCAACCCGAGCAGTTCCTCGGGCACCTCGTCGAGCGCCTCACCGACCAGTTCCTCGAACCGGTCCCGGCTCATCTCCACGGCCACGCGGCCCGGTCACTCCCTCCGGATCGGGCACACCGCACGGCGAGGGCGTCCCGCAGGACACCCCCGCCGTGCCGTACGCGATGTCAGGCCAGACGGGCGTTCAGCGTGATCTGCGCGCCCGGCGACAGCAGCCGGGAGATCGGGCAGTTCTCCTTGGCCGCCTCGGCGAGCTTGGTGAACTCGGCCTGGTCGATGCCCGGAACCTGGCCCACGGTCTCCAGGTCGATGCGGGTCACGGTCATGCCGGCGTCGGTCTTGTCGAAGTGCACCTTGGCGGTGGTCTCCACCGCCGTCTCCTGGGCGCCGGCGTCGGCGAGCTGCTTGGAGAGAGCCATCGAGAAGCAGCCGGCGTGCGCGGCGCCGATCAGCTCCTCGGGGTTGGTGCCCTCGCCCTCCTCGAAGCGCGACTTGAAGGAGTAGTTGCCGGACAGGCCGCCCTTGCCGGTGCGGACGGTGCCGGACCCCTCGGTGAGGTTGCCCTGCCAGCGAGCGGATGCGGTACGGATAGGCATGGCACCGACGCTAACCGAAAGCGGGCCGCCCCGCACCGGACCCCGGGGTCGTGATCCCGGCCGGCGGAAGCGGGCTGTGCCATGATTCGACGCAGGCCCGCGCACGGGAAGGGTGGCCATGTCGCAGGATCTCCCCGTTCCCCGGCAGGACAAGCGAATCCCCATGCAGGACAACAGGTCCGACGACACCACGATCGTCGAGTGGGGCGACACCGAGCCGGAGTCGTCCGGCCGGGCCGCGCGCTCGCTCGCCGCGCTGGGCCGGGACCGCCGTCTGCCGCCCGTGCTCACCGGGCTCGGCGCGGTGGCCGCGATCGCCTCGCTGATCGGCGAGTGGCTGGCGATCACGGTGCCGGCCGAGACCCGGGGCGACGACGCACCCGCCCGGCTGACCAGCGGCATCTCCGAGATCGGCGGGTTCGGTACGGCGTACCTGGTGGGCCTGCTCGGGCTGTCGGTCGCGGTGGGGCTGGCGCTGCGCGGCGCCCCGGCGGTGCGGCAGCACGCCCGGCTGGCCGGGCTGGGTCTCGCGGCGGGCGTGCTCGGGGTGCTCGTCGCGACCGCCTCCTCCCTCGAACAGCTGGCCCGGCGCATCCTGTTCTTCGTCGGCGAGCAGCGCCTTCAGGTCGAGCACGGACGCGGCCTGGTCAGCGCGTTCGTCGCTGTCGCACTGCTGGCGGCCGCGCTGCACCTGGCCGGCCGGGCGGCCGGCGGGACGCCCACCGACGGGGAGCCGGACGACGACCGGCCCGAGCGCCGCCGCCGGGCGGACGAGGACGACGTGCCCCCGGCCCCGGCGGATCTGACGGTGCAGCCCACGGTGCCGTTCGCGGGCCCCGAACGGGCGTACTGAACCAGGTCCGGCAGCACCTCCGGCGGCCACCGGAGCTTCGCCGCCGATTCGCCGGAAAGCCGTGGTTGCCGCCCGTTCCGCGAGATACGGTTGCTGCCCGCCGTCCCATGGTCGCGGCACCGAGGACCTGGTCGGCCGGCGTGACGGCGGCGGGCGAAGGAGGAACCATGACCCGCCCGGGACTGCCCAAGCTGATCGCCACCGACCTCGACGGCACGCTCGTCCGCAGCGACGAGACCGTCTCCGCGTACACCCATCGGGTGCTGGACCGGGTGCGGTCCGCCGGGATCCCGGTGGTCGGCGCGACCGGCCGCGGACCGCGCCTGACCGAACTCACCCGTAACGACATCCGGGCCGCCGACTTCCTGGTGATGGCCGGCGGCGGCCGGGTGGTGGACCAGAGCGACCCGGAAGGGCCCCTGGTGCTGCGGGACGAGCGGCTGCCCGGCGAGGTGCTGGCCCGCATCCTCACCGACCTGGAAGCGGCGGTCGGCCCGCTCACCGTGATGGTCGAGGCGTCGGACGAGCACGACGCACCGCTGTGGGGCGACTACCACCCGAGCTGGCCCTACCCGGACCGGTTCGAGGCGCGCAGCCGGGTCGAATGCCTGTCCTGCGACGTGATCAAGGCGTTCGCCCGGACCGCCGACCACCACGTGGACGAGCTGCTGACGGCCGCGCGGGCGATCGTGCCGCCGGACGTGGCCACGCTCACCCAGGCCGGGCTCGGCTTCATCGAGATCTGCCCGCCCCGCACCGACAAGGCCAGCGGGCTCAGCGTCATCGCCGAGCGGCTCGGTGTGGACCCGGCCGACGTGCTGGTCTTCGGCGACCAGCCGAACGACCTGCCGATGTTCGACTGGGCGGGATGGGCACGGGTGGCGGTGGCGAACGCCCACCCGGAGGTGCGCGCCGCGGCGGACGAGATCACCCTGCGCAACGACGACGACGGGGTCGCGGTCTACCTGGACCGGCTACTCTCCCGGTGATGGAAGATCCACCTCGGCTCGTCGCCTCCGACATCGACGGCACGCTGCTGCGCGACGACCGGACGCTCAGCCCGCGTACCGCCGCGGTGCTGGCCCGCATCGCCGCCGCCGGCACCCCGGTGGTCCTGGTCACCGGCCGTCCGATCCGCTGGCTCCCGATGGTGTACGAGCAGCTCGCCGCGCCGCTGCCGGCCATCTGCGCCAACGGCGCGGTGGTGTACGACCCGGCCACCGACCAGGTGCTGCGGGCCGACCCGCTCGCCCCGGAACTGCTGGCCGAGGTGGCCCGGAGGCTGCGCGCCGAGGTGCCCGGCGTGAGCCTCGCCGTGGAGATCGTGGACAGCCGCCAGATGCGGCACGAGGTGCACTACCCGCTGCGCTGGGACGCCGACCTCGACGCCATCCGGGCCGTCGAGTCGCCGGAGGAACTGCTGGCCGCGCCCGCGGTGAAGTTGCTGGCCCGGGCCGGTGAGCAGGATCCGGACGTCTTCGTGCGGGTGGTGGCGGGCGCCCTGGAAGGGCTGGCCGAGGCGACCCACTCGTCGTACAGCGGGCTGATCGAGATCTCGGCCGCCGGTGTGACCAAGGCGGCGGGCCTGGCCTGGTACGCGGAGCGGCTGGGCGTCGACGAGCGGGACGTGGTGGCCTTCGGCGACATGCCCAACGACGTGCCGATGCTGGCCTGGGCCGGACGGGCGGTGGCCGTCGCCAACGCCCATCCGGCCGTACGGGAGATCGCACACGAGGTCACCGGGCCGAACACCGAGGACGGCGTGGCCGCGTACCTGGAGAAGGTCTTCGAGCTGGACTGACCGGCCGGGGCGCATGACACGCCCCGGCCGACGGGTCACAGGTACTGGCCGGGCGCGTGGCCCTCGCCGCCGCCGGGCATCCCGGGCATGCCCGGCATCACGCCGCCCGGGCCGCTGGGCAGCGCCTGGCGGCCGGAACGCATCTGCTCCAGCTGGACGCGGGCGGCCATCTGCTGGGCCACCAGTGCGGCCTGGATGCCGTGGAACAGCCCTTCCAGCCAGCCCACCAGCTGGGCGTGCGCGATCCGCAGCTCGCTCTCGCTCGGCGCCTGCTGCTCGGTGAACGGCAGCGAGATCCGCTCCAGCTCCTCGCGCAGCTCGGGGGCGAGGCCCTCCTTCAACTCGACGATCGAGCGCTCGTGGATCTCCCGCATCCGGTGCCGGCTCGCGTCGTCGAGCGGCGCCGCCTTCACCTCCTCCAGCAGCTGCTTGATCATGCTGCCGATCCGCATCACCTTGGCCGGCTGCTCGACCAGACGGGTCGGGTCCTCGCCCTTGCCCTCGTCGGTCTGCACCGTGCCGACCGGGCGGCCGTCCGGCCCGACCACCACCACGGTGCCGGGGATGCCATCGTTGCCCTGTTCGTCGTCGTGTCCGGCGGAGTGCGCTTCGGTCATGGCACCCATCTTTACCCACGCCGACCATGTGCACGCGGCCGGTCCGGGGGACGCTACGGTCGCCGCATGCTCTCCGACCCGCGCGAGGTGCTGACCCGCCCGTCCCCGCCCCCGGATGCCACGGTCTCCTACGGCGACCATCCGGACCAGTGCGCCGACCTGCGCCTCCCGGCCGGCGACGGGCCGCCCCGGCCGCTGGTGGTCGTGGTGCACGGCGGCTTCTGGCGGGCGGAGTACGACAGGGCCCACACCGGCCCGATGGCGGCGGCGCTCGCCGCGCTCGGCCACCCGGTCGCGCAGATCGAGTACCGCCGGACCGGCCGGCCGGACGGAGGCTGGCCGCACACGCTGACCGACGTCCGCGCCGGGATCGCCGCGCTGCCGGAACTCGCCGCCGCCGCGCTGCCCGGCCGGGTGGCGCCCGTGCCGCCGATCCTGGTCGGTCACTCCGCGGGCGGGCACCTGGCCCTGTACGTGGCCGCGCACGCCCCGGAGACGGTCGGCGGGGTGCTCGCGCTGGCGCCGGTGGCCGACCTCGCGCAGGCGTACCGGCTGGACCTGGACGAGGGTGCGGTGGCCGCGCTGCTCGGCGGCGGCCCGGACGACGTGCCGGACCGGTACGCCGCAGCGGATCCATCGGCATTGGTGCCCATCCGAACACGCACAGTAGTCATCCACGGTGATCAAGATGTCCAGGTCCCGATCGCGATCAGCCGATCCTGGGTGGCGGCAGATCGGGCCACCGGAGGCTCCGCCACGCTCGTTGAGCTGCCCGAATGCGAGCATTTCGGGCTGATCGCACCGGGCTCCACCGCATGGCCCCAGGTGGTGGAGGCGTTGCGGTCGCTTCACGATGATCTTCCGGGCATTGACGCAGCGTCGTCGACCAGGTAGAACGCCGAAGGGGTGTGCACCATGGCCGCCCCGTCGGGAAGGAAATTCGGTGGCACAGATGAACCGCAGGCGGGCGCTGCAACTGCTGGCCGCGCTGGGTACCACCGGACTGGCGGCGGGTTGCGGATCCGGGGACGACACCGGGGACGAGGCCGGATCCGGCAGCCCGATCAAAGTCGGGCTGATCGTGCCCGGCAGCGGGGCGAACAAGGCCATCGGTGACGAGATCACCAACGGTTTCCAGCTCTTCCTCAGCATGCGCGGCCAGCAGATCGCCGGTCACCCGGTCACGGTCGTGACCGCCGAGGAGGGCGACACCGCCGCCACCGGAAAGGCCGCCGTCGACCGGCTGCTCAAGGAGGGCGTGCTCGCGCTCACCGGCGTGGTCAGCCCCACCGTGATGACCGGCATCAAGGACGCGGTCGAGGAGGCCCGGGTGCCCCTGCTGGGCTCCAACGCCTCCCCGTCGACGCTCCAGGGCGTCGTCTACATCTGGCGCACGTCGTACGTGCTGACCGAGCCCGGTGAGGCGCTCGGCGAGTACCTGCGCCAGAAGCTGGACGCGTCGAGCCGGATCGCCATCTTCGGCACCCGCGGCCCGGGCAGCCAGGACGTCATCGAAGGGCTGCGGCGCGCGTACGAGCGGGGCCGCCGGCTCACCGAGGATCCGATCTTCACCGACGACGACCCCAACCCCTCCCGGTCGCTCTACTCCGGGCCGATCCGCAAGGCGCTCGGGCGCAACCCGGACGCGGTCTTCTGCCACTACTCCGGCGCGCAGGCCGTGCAGTTCGTCAAGCAGCTCTACGCCCAGGGCTACCGGGGACCGATCTACGCCCCCGGTTTCCTCACCGAGGGCACCGCGCTCGACCAGCTCGACGACGGGGAGAAGGGCCGCGAGCGCAAGCTGATCCAGACGTACGGCATCGAGACCGCGCTCAACTACTCGGCCGACCTCAACAACACCGCGAACCGGATCTTCGCCTCCGCGTACCGGAAGACGTTCAACTCGGCGCCCACCACGTACGCGATGGCCTCCTACGACGCCGCGCTGGTGCTGGACAAGGCGATCCGGCTGGCCGGGGGGAACCCCTCGCCGCAGCAGGTCAACCTGGCGCTCGGCAAGGTCGGCCAGGTGGACAGCCCGCGCGGCACCTGGCAGTTCAACCAGACGCGTACCCCGCAGCAGAAGTGGTACCTGCGCCGGGTGCAGACCGACGGCCGGCTGCTCTCCAACGTCGTGATCAACGAGCTGGCGACGCTGGGCTGACAAAGCCCTCGTACACACGCGAAGGGCGGTCTCCCCACCGGGAGGCCGCCCTTCGCGCCGAGGCGTGGCGTGGCGTGGCGTCGAGCCTCGGCTCAGTGCCGCAGCTCGGCGATGCAGCACTTCACGCTGCCACCGCCCTTCTTCAGCTCGGCCAGCTCCACCGGGACCGGGTGGTAGCCGGCCGCCTTCAGCTTGCCGGCGAGCCGGATCGCCTCGTTGTTCAGCACCACGTTGAGCCCGTCGCTGACCAGGTTCAGGCCGAACGCCAGCGCGTCCTCGTCGTCCGCGACGATCGCGTCCGGGAACAGCTGGGCCAGCACCTTCTGGCTCGCAGCCGAGAAGGCCCCCGGGTAGTAGACGACGTTCTCGTCGTCGATCGAGGCCAGCGCGACGTCCAGGTGGTAGAAGCGCGGGTCGACCAGGTGCAGCGAGACCACCGGCCGCCCGAGCGCCTCCTGCGCCTCGGCGTGCGCGGCCGGCTCCGTCCGGAAGCCGTACCCGGCCAGGATCAGGCCGCCGTGCGCCTCCGGCAGGTACGCGAAGTCGCCCTCACCCTCGTTCGTCTCGCTCGGCGCGATGAACCGCCAGCCCTGCTGCTCGTAGAACGCCCGGTGCGCGGCGGCCTCGGCGGACCGCTGCTCGTGCTTGAACCGGGCGCCGTAGACGCTGCCGTCGACCACGAAGGCACCGTTGGCCGCGTAGACCATGTCCGGCAGACCCGCCTCGGGGGTGAGCAGGTGCACCTCGTGGCCCAGCCCGACGAGCGTCTCGCGCAGCCGGTCCCACTGCTTGACCGCCAGGTCGGCGTCGACCGGCGTGGTCACGTCCATCCACGGGTTGATCGCGTACTCGACCGTGAAGTGCTCGGGCGAGCACATGAGATATGTCCGCTTTCGCGAGACTCGCTGCTGGTTCACGGTCACCAAGAGTAGGTACGGTACAACTTTGGTAACAGCCACAAGCATTGCTTCCCGGGAGCAGAACGTTGCAGATAGACGCGGTTGACCAGCGAATCATTGCGTTACTCGTCGCGGATGCTCGCGCCTCGTACGCGGACATCGGCAGCCGGGTGTCACTCTCCGCCCCCGCCGTCAAGCGACGCGTCGACCGCCTCCGATCCGCCGGGGTGATCCGGGGATTCACCGCCGTCGTCGACCCGGCCGCGGTCGGCTGGACCACCGAGGCGTTCGTCGAGCTGTTCTGCGCCGGCCGGACCACGCCGGCGCAGATCGGCGCCGCCGCCCGCCGGCACCCCGAGGTGGTCGGCGCGTACACCGTCTCCGGCGAGGCGGACGCGCTCGTGCACCTGCGCGCCGCGGACATCTCCCACCTGGAGGAGGCGCTGGAACGGCTGCGCGCCGAATCGTTCGTCACCTCGTCCCGCAGCACCATCGTGCTCTCCCGGCTGGTCGAGTCCCCCGGCGTCGGACCGTCCACGCCTTGACCTCAACCTCGCTTCATGTCGTGCACTGGTGACCGGCCTGAAGCGAGGGGGCGGTATGCGTGCGGTGTGGCTGCGGGAGTTCGGCGGACCGGAGGTGCTCGTGCCGGGGACGGCGCCCGACCCGGCACCCGGACCGGGCCAGGTGCTCGTCGACGTGGCACACGCGAACATCACGTTCGTCGAGACGATGTTCCGGGCCAGCGGCTTCGGGCCGTTCGGCACCGAACTGCCGGTGATCCCCGGTAACGGGGTCGGCGGCACGATCACCGCGCTGGGACCGGACGCCGACCCGGCGCTCGCCGGCCGCGTCGTGGTCACCACCACCGGCGGCACCGGCGGGTACGCCGAGCGCGTCGTGGTCGACCAGGGTGCGCCTGTCCCCGTACCCCCGGGGTTGCCGCTGGACGCGGCGGTGGCGCTGATGGCCGACGGCCGGACCGCCCTGATGCTGGCCCGGGCGGCCGGGCTGCGGCGCGGTGACCGCGTCCTGGTGGAGGCGGCGGCCGGCGGGGTCGGATCGCTGCTGGTCCAACTCGCCGCACGGGCCGGCGCCACGGTGGTGGCCGCCGTCGGCGGCTCCCGCAAGGTGGCCGTGCTCCGTGCCGCCGGGCTCGACGTCGTGGTCGACTACCGGCGGGCGGGCTGGACCGACCGGGTCCGGGACTCGGTGGGCGCCGTCGACGTGGTGTTCGACGGCGTCGGCGGGCCGCTCGCCCGGGAGGCGTTCGACCTGCTGGCCCCCGGGGGACGGATGCTCAGCTTCGGGCTGGCCGGCGGCACCTGGGCGGACATCCCGGCCGAGTCGGCAGCCGCACGCGGGGTGACGCTGCTGAGCCCCCGGCCCGGCCCGGACGAGCTGCGCGCCCTCACCGAGGCGGCACTCGCCGAGGGCGCGGCCGGGCGGCTGCGGCCGCTGATCGGGCAGCGCTTCCCGCTGGAACGGGCCGCCGCCGCGCACGCCGCGATCGAGGCCCGGGAAACCCTGGGCAAGACCCTGCTCGACGTACGCTGAGCAGCGCTCAGAGGTACATGCCGGTGCGGTGCTCCTCGGCCCGGGCCGGCTTGTCGCCCTCGCCGAAGAAGCGCTTGCCGCCGAACTCGCCGTGCAGGCGGTCGTCCAGCTCGTCGGCGAGACCGGTCATCACCTGCACCGCGAGCATCAGATGGGTGGGCTGGAAGTTGCGGCCGAACACCGGGATCGAGGCCCACACCGTGTCGTCGGCGCAGTAGAGCCGGCCGATCGGCATCCGGTTGGTCAGCTCGGAGAGCTTCACGTAGAGACGCTCGGTCGGCTCGACCTCGGTCAGCACCGGCGAGAAGACGTCCACGAGCGGCGGGTTGTCGCGCACCCGCACGAAGACCATGGCCGAGCCGGCCCGGATGTTGATGTCACCGTCGGAGTCGACCTGAAGCTGGTCGGACGCCGACTTCAGCATTGTCGACACGACGGTGCGGACCCGCTCCTCCAGGGCCAGCACGTCGTTCTCGCCGGACTGCGCGGCCGCCGCCGCGGCCAGCGCCTCGTCCAGGTCGGCCTCGACGTCGCGGTCCGGGCCGAACTCGCTGCGCGCGGTACCGAGCGGCTCCACGGGAAGCGCCTCGCCCTCGGCGTCGTGCACCAGGTAGACGAGGAAGGCCGGATGCGGGGCGCCGTAGACGTCCCGCAGCGTCCGGGACAGCACGGCGGCCAGCCGGGTCGCCTCGTCGGTGCCGCAGTCCAGCCCGAACTGCTCCCCGGAACCCGGCACCACACCCGGCGGCGACCAGCCGAGCGCCACCATGTCGGCCACCGCGGCCCGGTCCAGCCGGTAGCCCTGCGGCAGCGTGGCGTTTCCGACCGCGCGGGCCGAGAGACGGCCCGCCTCGCCCGCGTCCACGCTCACCGAGTAGACGGCGTCGCCGGTGCCCGAGGCGGTCGGGTCGAGCGTGACCTCCAGGTGCCCGCCGGAGGGCAGCCCGCGCAGCCGGTCGGCGAGCGACCGGGCGAACTCCCGCCAGGCCTCGGTGACCTTGGCCCGCAGATCAGCGGTGGTCGGCTCGTCGAGCAGGATCGACTCGTGGTGCTGCTCCGGCGCGCCGCCGGCAGGCTCGTCGACCGGCTCCGAGGGGTGGTCTGCCGTCATGATCGCCTCCGTCCGTTCCCGCCACCCTACCCAGGCGCGAAGGGGACCGAATCCCGCGCGAGGCGCTAATCCTCAGGCGTGGAACCACCCAGGTCCACCGGCCAGGAACCGGCCAGCGCACTGAGCCGCTCGGCCGCCGCGGCCGGGTCCGCGCCGCGCCCCACCGCCAGCCCCAGCAGGTACGCGGTGACCGGCGCACCCGGCCGGACCACCTGGTGGGCCACGTCCCGGGCTACGTCGAGCACTGTCGGCACGGGCACCCCCGCCGGGTCCAGGTCCAGTTCCGCGCAGACCGCCGTGACCCAGTCGTCCAGCACCGTCATCTCGTCCACTCCTCCGCCCGGCGTACGTCCTCGTCAGTGTCGCAGTCGAACCACGGCGGCGGCCCCGAGCCGGACCAGGACACCTCGCGTACGGCGACGTCGGCCAGCAGCCCGCGTACCGGCGCGCCGTCGAGCGAGCCGCCCCGCGTCGCGGCGAGCCGGTCGAGGGCGGACCGCAGGGCCGGTACCTGCCAGAGGGCGCACAGGTGCTGGCGGCGGCCGTTCCCGTCCACGTAGCAGGCGAGCGCGGCGGACCGACCGTCCAGCGTCTCCCGCCAGGCGGCGGGCGCGTCTTCCGGCCCGACGGCGGCAGGTGCGTCTTCCGGCCCGGCGGCTGCGGCGTCGAGCGCGGGCGGCGGGTCGTCGCGGAAGTGACAGGCGGCGAGCGCGCGTCGCAGCTCGGCCACCGCTGCGGTGGTGAGCAGCGGCAGGTCGGCGGCGAGCACTGCGACTGTCGTCGTACCGGGGTCGAGCAACGCCAACCCGGCTGCCGTAGCGGCCACCGGACCGCCCCCGGGCGGCTCTTCCCGGGCCGTCCGGACTCCCGTGGGCAGCGGGCCGGACGAGCCGACCACGATCCGCTGGTCCGCGTCGGCCACCGCGTCCAGCACCCGGTGCAGCATCGGCCGGCCGCCTACTGCCCGGGCCGGCTTGTCCACCCCGCCCATCCGTCGGGCCGCGCCACCGGCGAGCAGGATCGCCGCGTACCCCGTCACTGCCTCACAGTAGCCACAGCCACGACCGCCGGTCCGGCTCGGGCCGGCGCCCAGCGTTGTCGGCGGTTTTCCGACGTTGATCGACTGCTTTCCGCCGAAGTGGTGGCATCCAGGGCCCTCCGATACCGCCACTTCGCCGAACTGGTGTCGATCATCGGGCCTGGGGCCGGCCGGGCCGGCCGGGGTGGGTGGGTGGGGGCGGAAGACCTGGGGCGACGTGCGGGCGGCGGGGCGCCCGGGGAGGATGGCGGCATGGGACGGGCGACGGATCGGCGTGGTGTGCTGCGGATCGACCTCGACGCGGCCGGGGACGGCCGGGGGCGGATCGGCCGGCAGGACAACCTGGCCGTGGAGGAGCCGCTGGAGATCCGCGTCGGCGCGGCCGGTCCGGGACGACGCCGGCCGCTGGCGGTGACGATGCGTACGCCCGGCGACGATCTGGACCTGGCGATCGGCTTCCTGCTCACCGAAGGGCTGATCCGATCGGCGGAGGACGTGCACACCGCGCAGCTCTGCGCCGGCGCGGAGACCCCGAACACCTACAACGTGGTCGACGTGGTGCTCTCGCCCGGCGTGCCGGAGCCCGTCACCGACCCGTCGCGCAACTTCTACACCACCAGCTCGTGCGGCGTGTGCGGCAAGGCGAGCATCGAGTCGGTACGCACCCGCTCGCAGTTCGCGGTGCGGGACGACCCGCTGGTGGTCACCGCCGAACTGCTGGCCGGGCTGCCGGACCGGCTGCGCGCCGCGCAGCGCGCCTTCGACCGCACCGGCGGCCTGCACGCCGCCGGCCTCTTCACCCCCGACGGGGAGCTGGTCGTGCTGCGCGAGGACGTCGGGCGGCACAACGCGGTGGACAAGGTGCTCGGCTGGGCCACCCGGGAAGGGCGGCTGCCGCTGGCCGGGCACGTCCTGCTGGTCTCCGGACGGGCCAGCTTCGAACTCACCCAGAAGGCGTGGATGGCGGGCGTGCCGCTGCTCGCGGCGGTGTCCGCGCCGAGCACGCTCGCGGTCGAGCTGGCCGAGGAGGCCGGGATGACGCTGGTCGGCTTCCTGCGCGGGCCGACCATGAACGTCTACGCCGGGGCGGCGCGCATCGGCGAGTGACCGCTCACCGGCGTGGCGGCCGTCGGCGGCCCGGTAGGCGGGTGACCGCCCGGCAGGGTGACCGCTCATCGGCGTGGCCTGCGTCGGCGGCGCCGCAGCACCGCGCCGTCGTCGGAACCGGGCCACCCGTCCAGTGCCGACGGGGCGACTCCCCGCCGGAGCGCCTCGTCGAGCAGCACCGCGAGCGAGTAGCCGGGGTGGGCGGACAACACCCGTTCCAGGGCGACAGCGGCAAGTGCCCCGTGCCCCGATCGCCACGCGGCGAACGCCAGCAGACAGCCCGGCGCGGCGATCAGGTCCGGCTCGGCGCGTCGCAGCACGTCCGTCCAGAGGCTGATGTCCTCGTCCCGGCCGTCGGTGCGGGACCAGGCGCGATCGCGTACCGCGACGTGGCTGAGGAGCACTGTCAGCCAGGCCACCTCGTCGTCGTCCAGCCGCTCACCGCGCCGCTGCCGGCGGAAGGCGGCTCGCACCGCGGCCGTGCCCGCCGTCCGCACGGCCCGCGGCTCCCCACCTGATCCGGCACGACCTGCCGGCACCTGGGACTTGCCGCCCGACCCGGGCCCGCCAACCGGGACCGACGACTCCCCCTCCGGCCCAGCACCGTCCGCCGGAACCGGCGGCTCCGCACCCGCCCTCGAACTGTCGGCTGGCAAGCCTCCGGCCGGGCTCCCTGCCGACGGCGTGGACGGCCGTCCGGTGAGCGCGGCCAGGCGGAGGCGTGCCCGACCGGTGGCCCGGCGCATGGCGAGCCGGACCGGCCCGTCGAGCGGGGACACCTGCGCCGCGAGCGCGGCCCGGTCGGGCAGCGCGACCTGACCGGCGAACACAGCCGCCGCGCTGACCTGGCTGGCGGCCGGGTCGTACGGGGTGCCCTCGGGCGGGCAGCAGGACGGCTCGACGCAGAGGTACGAGAACCAGCGGCCCTCGGTGACCCGCAGCGCGTCGAGCACCACCAGCCCGGCGGCGGTCAGCGCGTCGCCGATCGCGTCGACGACGCCCGTCACCCGGGCGGCCGGACCGTAGCCGACGACTGTGGCGGCGTCGGCGTCCTGCCGGGCCACCACCTGCGCCAGGTGCCGGGCCGCCGGACCGGGGTCGGCGCCCGGTGCGGGCAGGTCGCCACGGGCGGCGAAGACGACGCGGCGGCCGCGTACCGCGACCACCACCACGCTGTCGGCGGGATGGAAGCCGAGCAGGTAGGGCACGGCCGCGACCATGTCGGCCGGCGAGCGGACGGAGAGGCGCGCTGGCTCGGTGGAGTTCATGCCGGGAGCGTGGGCGGTCGCGCGTCACCGCGTCCGCCCCTGTGGACGACACGCGGTCCGTCCACAGATACGGAGCGTATCGGTCCAGGTCAGCGGCGATCGGCGGTGCCGCCCGGCACACGGATGTCCGGGGTAACCGCTACCTTGCGCACATGGACCTGGCGTACCTGCGGGCACACCCGGAGCACCTGCCGACCTTCCTGACCCACCAGCGGATCCGGGAGACCCCGGTCTCCGGCGGTGACATCTGCGCCGCCTCCCGGCTGACGCTCGACGACGGGCACTCGGTGTTCGCCAAGACCTGGCCGGAACGGGCGGCGCGTCCGCTGCCGGAGGGCTTCTTCGCCGCCGAGGCGGCCGGGCTGCGCTGGCTGCGCGAGGCCGGCCCGGTGCCCGTACCGGATGTGCTCGTCGCGTTGCCCGACCTGCTGGCGCTCGACTGGGTGGAGCCCGGCGAACCGACGCCGGAGGCCGCGGAGGCGTTCGGCCGCGATCTCGCCGGGCTGCACCGCGCCGGGGCGCCCGCGTTCGGCGCGGACTGGCCGGGGTTCATCGGCGCGCTGCCGCAGGACAACACGCCCGACCCCGGTCCCTGGCCGGACTGGTTCGCCCGGCGCCGCCTGCTGCCCTACCTGCGCATGTCGGTCGACGGCGGCGCGCTCGACGGTGCCGGGGCGGCGCTCGTCGAGCAGGTCGTCGAGCGGATCGGCGAGTTCGGCGGTGACGAGCAGCCGGCCCGGCTGCACGGCGATCTCTGGCCCGGCAACCTGCTCTGGGGCGCCGACGGCCGGGTCTGGCTGGTCGACCCGGCCGCGCACGGCGGCCACCGCGAGACCGACCTGGCCCAGCTCGCGCTGTTCGGCGGTCCGCCGCACCTGGACCGGATCACGGCCGCCTACCGGGAGGCGTGGCCGCTCGCCGACGGGTGGCGGGAACGTGTACCGCTGCACCAGTTGCATCTGCTGCTCGTGCACACCGCGATCTTCGGCGCGGCGTACGCGGACGCGGTCCTCTCCACCGCCCGTGCCGCCCTCCGGGGGCCCGACCGCGCTACGGTCGAGGGATGAGCGCCCCCCGGACGGCCGACGGCGTCCTCGCCGACCGGTACGGCCGTGTCGCCCGGGACCTACGGGTCTCGCTCACCGACAAGTGCAACCTGCGCTGCACCTACTGCATGCCGGCGGAGGGCCTGCCCTGGCTGGCCAATCCGCAGCTGCTCACCGACGACGAGATCATCCGGCTGGTGGGTGTCGCGGTCTCCCGGCTCGGCATCACCGAGGTGCGCTTCACCGGCGGCGAGCCGCTGATCAGGCCGGGCCTGCCGGGCATCGTGGCCGCGGTCGCCGCGCTCACGCCCCGGCCGCGCATCTCGCTGACCACGAACGGCATCGGTCTGGCCCGCATGGCGCCGGCGCTGCGTGCCGCCGGGCTGGATCGCGTCAACGTCTCCCTCGACACGCTGGACCGGGACCGGTTCACCGCGCTGACCCGCCGCGACCGGCTCGCCGACGTGCTCGCCGGGCTGGCCGGGGCCGCGGAAGCCGGGCTGACCCCAGTGAAGATCAACTCGGTGCTCATGCGCGGCACGAACGACGACGAGGCGCCCGCGCTGCTCCGGTTCGCGCTCGCGCACGGCTACGAGCTGCGGTTCATCGAGCAGATGCCGCTCGACGCCCAGCACGGCTGGGACCGCTCGACCATGGTCACCGCCGACGAGATCCTGGCCTCCCTGCACGCCGCGTTCGCGCTGACGCCGGACCCGTCCGAGCGCGGTGCGGCACCGGCCGAGACGTGGCTGGTGGACGGCGGGCCGGCCCGGGTCGGGGTGATCGCCAGCGTGACCCGGCCGTTCTGCGGCGACTGCGACCGCACCCGGCTCACCGCCGACGGCCAGGTGCGCAACTGCCTGTTCGCCACCGAGGAGTCGGACCTGCGCGGCGCGTTGCGCGACGGCGCGGACGACGAGGAGCTGGCTCGCCGCTGGCGCGCCGCGATGTGGGTCAAGCGGGCCGGGCACGGCATCGACGATCCGACGTTCCTCCAGCCCGCGCGCTCGATGTCGGCGATCGGAGGCTGAGGGTGGAGCTCACAGTCCGCTACTTCGCCGGGGCCCGCGCGGCCGCGGGACGATCCGAGGAGACCGCATCCGCCGGCCGGTCCCTGGACGAACTCCTCGATGACCTGGCCGCCCGGCACGGCGAACGCCTCGCGGTGGTGCTGAAGGCGGCGAGTTTCCTGGTCGACGGCGTGGCCTGTCATGATCGACGGGCACTGTTGCCGGCCGGGGTGACGGTGGACGTGCTGCCGCCCTTCGCGGGCGGCTGAGGGGGGCACACGTGCTGGCCATGGCGACATTCCTGGGCTTCGTCGTGCTCGTGATCGGCCTGATCCACTTCTACCTGTGGAGGCGGCTGGTCCGGGACACCACGCGCCCCGGGCGGTGGCGCCGGGCCGGTGGCGTGACGATCGCGGCGCTGGCGGTGCTCGTGCCGGTGACCATGGCCGGCACGCGCAACGGCTGGTACTGGCTGGCCTGGCCCGGCTACCTCTGGGTCGCGCTCATGTTCTACCTGCTGGTGCTGCTGCTTGTGCTGGAGGTGCCGACCGCTGTGGTCCGGCTCGTGCTGCGTCGGCGGGCCCGCTCGGCGGTCGCCGCCGGCCCGGAGCCCGAGCCCGCGCTCGTGGGCGCGGCGACGGCGGACGGTCCGACGCCGCCGCCGGTCGACCCCACCGACGCGCCGCCGGCCGGCACCCACGCGCCGGACCACGACCCCTCCCGGCGGCTGCTGCTCGCGCGCGGGGCGGCGATCTTCGCCGGGCTCACCGCCGCCGGTGTCACCGGGTACGGCGTCCGCACCGCGATGGGTCCGCCGCAGCTCGACCGGGTGCAGATCCCGCTGGCCAAGCTGCCCCGCAGCATGGACGGACTGCGTATCGCCACCGTCTCCGACATCCACATCGGGCCGTTGCGCGGCCGGGCGCACACCGAGCGGATCGTCGCGATGATCAATCGGATGGACGCCGACCTGGTCGCCGTGGTCGGTGACCTGGTCGACGGCACGGTGGCCGAACTGGGCGAGGCCGCCGAGCCGCTGCGCGACCTGCGGTCCCGGTACGGGAGCTTCTTCGTCACCGGCAACCACGAGTACTACTCGGGCGTCGAGGAGTGGGTCCGCGAGGTCGACCGGCTCGGCCTGCGCGTGCTCCAGAACGAGCGGCAGGAGATCCAGGCCCGGGGCGGCGTGCTGGACCTCGCCGGGGTGAACGACGTGAGCGCCGCCGGCACCGGGGTGGCCGCGCCCGCCGACTACGCCGCCGCTCTCGGCGACCGCGACCCGAGCCGGCCGGTGGTGTTGCTGGCGCACCAGCCGGTGGCCGCGCAGGAGGCGGCGAAGTTCGGCGTCGACCTCCAGCTCTCCGGGCACACGCACGGCGGCCAGATGGTGCCGTTCAACCTGGCGGTGAAGCTCGAACAGCCGGTGGTCTCCGGTCTCGGCGAGGTCGACGGCACGAAGGTCTACGTCACGAACGGCGCCGGCTTCTGGGGCCCGCCGGTGCGGGTGGGCGCGCCTCCCCAGGTGACGCTCGTCGAGCTGCGCGCTCAATAGCGTGCATGGGCCGCCGAGTCCAGCACCGCATTGCTCAGGTCACCCGTACGCGTGGCGACGGGCGGGCGGGGGACCGGACGTGACAGGATGCGGCGTGCCTCCGTTCAGCGCCGCACCCCCCGGTGGCCTCCCGCCGTACGTCGCGGATCTGCACATCCACTCGAAGTACTCCCGCGCGTGCAGCCGCGACCTGACCCTGCCGAACCTGGCCTGGTGGGCCCGGCGCAAGGGCATCGGCGTGCTCGGCACCGGCGACTTCACCCATCCCGCCTGGTACGACCACCTGCGCGAGACGCTGCACCCGGCCGAGCAGGGCCTGTACCGGCTCTCACCCGAGGCGGAACGGGACGTCGCCCGGCGGCTGCCGCCCCGGCTGGCCAGTGAGGCGGAGGCCGACCCGGTCCGGTACATGCTGAGCGTGGAGATCTCCACGATCTACAAGCGCGACGACCGGACGCGCAAGGTGCACCACCTGATCTACCTGCCGGACCTGGACGCGGTGGCCCGGTTCAACACCGCGCTGGGCCGGATCGGCAACCTCGGCTCGGACGGCCGGCCGATCCTCGGGCTGGACTCCCGCGACCTGCTGGAGATCACGCTGGAGGCAAGCCCGGACGGCTACCTGGTGCCCGCGCACATCTGGACGCCCTGGTTCTCCGCGCTCGGCTCGAAGTCCGGCTTCGACGCGATCGCCGACTGCTACGCCGACCTGGCCGAGCACATCTTCGCGGTGGAAACCGGCCTGTCGTCCGACCCGGAGATGAACTGGCGGGTCGGCAGCCTGGACCGCTACCAGTTGGTGTCGAACTCGGACGCGCACTCGCCGCCCGCGCTGGCCCGGGAGGCCACGGTCCTCACCGCCGCCCGCGACTACTTCGCCATCCGCGAGGCGTTGCGGACCGGCGACGGGCTCGCGGGCACCGTCGAGTTCTTCCCGGAGGAGGGCAAGTACCACGCCGACGGGCACCGGCTGTGCGGCGTGAACTGGTCCCCGGAGCGGACCCGCGAGGCGGGCGGACGCTGCCCGGAGTGCGGCAAGCCGCTGACTGTGGGCGTACTCAGCCGGGTCGAGGAGCTGGCGGACCGCGCGGCGGGGCACCGGCCGGCGCACGCCCGCGAGGTGACCCATCTGGTGCCGCTGGCCGAGATCCTGGGCGAGCTGAACCGGGTCGGCGCGCGGTCGAAGAAGGTCGAGGGCAAGCTCAACGAGCTGATCGCCGCGCTCGGACCGGAGCTGGAGATCCTCACGCGTACCCCGATCGAGGAGATCGGCCGCGTCGGCGGCGAGCTGCTCGCGGAGGGCATCGGCCGGCTGCGCCGCGGCGACGTGCGCCGGGTGCCGGGCTACGACGGGGAGTACGGCGTGATCACGCTGTTCGACCCGGCGGAACTGGGCGCCGGGGGTGCCCGGGCCGGGCAGGAGACGCTGTTCGACGTACCGGTGCCCGCGCAGCGGCGGCCGGCGGAGTCGGCGCCGAAACCGAAGGCCAAGCGCCCGGCGGCGGCCCGGCCGGAACCGAAGCGGACGCCGACGCCAGCGCCCCCGATCGCGCCGCCGCCGTCTCCGCACGAGCCGTTCGAGCCGATGCTCGCCGGGATGGAGGAGGTCGGCACCGGCCTGCTGGACCGGCTGGACGCGATGCAGCGGGTGGCCGCGTCGGCGCCGGGTGGCCCGCTGCTGATCGTGGCCGGTCCGGGCACCGGCAAGACCCGCACGCTCACCCACCGGATCGCGTACCTGTGCGCGGAGCTGAACGTCTTCCCCGATCAGTGCCTGGCGATCACGTTCACCCGGCGGGCGGCCGAGGAGCTGCGGCACCGGCTGGACGGGCTGCTCGGCCCGGTCGCCGAGGACGTCACGGTGGGTACGTTCCACTCGCTCGGCCTGACCGTGCTGCGGGAGAACGCGACGGCGGCCGGGCTGCCGGCGGACTTCCGGATCGCCGACGAGGCGGACCGGGCGGCGGCGCGCGCCGAGGCCGGTGACGACGACGAGCGGTACGTGGCACTGCTGCGCAAGCGGGACCTGGTCGACCTGGACGAGCTGCTGACGCTGCCGGTGGCCCTGCTGAAGGGTGACCGGAAGCTGGTCCGCGAGTACCGCGAGCGGTGGAAGTGGATCTTCGTCGACGAGTACCAGGACGTCGACGCGGTGCAGTACGAGCTGCTGCGGCTGCTCAGCCCGCCGGACGGCAACCTGTGCGCGATCGGTGACCCGGACCAGGCGATCTACTCGTTCCGGGGCGCCGACGTGGGCTACTTCCTGCGGTTCTCGCAGGACTTCACCGACGCGCGGCTGGTCCGGCTGAACCGCAACTACCGCTCCTCCGCGCCGATCCTGGCCGCCGCGGTGCAGGCCATCGCGCCGTCGTCGCTGGTGCGCGGCCGGCGTCTCGACCCGGCCCGGCTCGACCCGGAGGCGCCGCTGGTCGGCCGGTACGCGGCGAGTTCCGCCTACGACGAGGCCGACTTCGTGGTCCGTACCGTGGACGAGCTGGTCGGCGGCCTGTCCCACCGCTCGCTCGACTCGGGTCGGATCGACGGGCGGACCACCTCGCTGTCCTTCTCCGACATCGCGGTGCTCTACCGGACCGACGCGCAGGCCGCACCGATCGTGGACGCGCTGGCCCGGGCGAACATCCCGGTGCAGAAGCGCTCGCACGACCGGCTGCGCGACCGTCCCGGCGTGCCCGCAATCGCCCGCGAGCTGCGCCACGCCGGTCTGGACGGTTCGCTCGCGGCCCGGGTACGGCAGGCCGGGCAGATCCTGGCCGAGCGCTTCGCCGTGCCCACGCTCGACGGTTCCGGCGCGGTACGCCCCGAGGACGTCCGCACGGCGGTGGACCTGCTCACCCCGCTGGCCCGGCGCTGCGGCGACGACCTCGACCTGTTCCTCAACCAGCTCGCCACCGGCGCGGAGGTGGACGCGCTCGACCCGCGCGCCGAGGCGGTCACGCTGCTCACGCTGCACGCCGCGAAGGGTCTGGAGTTCCCGGTGGTGTTCCTGGTCGGCGCCGAGGACGGGCTGCTGCCGCTGCGCTGGCCCGGATCCGAGCCGGACGACGACGCGGTGGCCGAGGAGCGCCGGCTGTTCTTCGTCGGGCTGACCCGGGCACAGGACCGGCTCTACGTGAGCCACGCGGGCCGCCGCGCCCGGCACGGCGCGGAACGCGACACCCGCCCGTCGCCGTTCCTCGACGTGATCGACCCGGCGCTGTTCGAGCGTCTGGACGCGACCGAGCCCCGCCGTCCGAAGGACCACCAGCTCCGTCTGATCTGACCGCCCGCGGCACCCGCGCCGAGCGCGCAGGTCAGCCGAGGACGGCGGCGAGCCACGCACCGCCGAGCAGCGCCGGGCCGAACGGCACCGGCGTGTCCCGGCGTACCCGGCCGGCGGCGAGCAGGACCAGCACCGTTACTCCGGCGAGCACGTGCGGCAGGAGCAGCCCGAGCCGCAGCGCCGGCCAGCCGAGCCAGCCCAGCGGCAGCCCGAGCGCGGCGGCGAGCTTCACGTCGCCGAAGCCGAGCCGGGCGCGGGGCAGCAGCGCCAGCAGCGCGTACCCGATGAAGGAGAGCGTGGCCCCGGCCACCGCGACGGCCAGGTGGCGCGGTTCGCCGGTCGCCGCTGTGGCAGCGGCCGGTCCGAGCCCGCCGCCGAGCGCGACCAGGCCGACGAGCGGGTCGGGCAGCCGCAGCGCGGTCAGGTCGGTGACCACGAGGACCAACCCGGTGGCGGCGACCGGCAGCAGCGCGGGCAGCGCCGGATCGGCGCCCCGAGCGGCGGCGAGCCCGCCGAACACCACGGCGCCGACGAGGGCGAGCACACTCCGGTTCGGAGTTCGGACCCGGCCGCCGGTGTCGGGAACGAAGGACCGCCCGACCGGGACCGCCGCCCACCCGGCCGCCGCACCCAGCAGCGCGACCCCCGTCACCAGCAGCGCCGACACGGGCCGGGACGCTACCGCCCGGCCGGCTCCCCGGCCGTCCCGTCGACGGCTGGTGGCGGGGACCGGCGGGGTCGCTCGGTGCTCACCACCACCGCCACGCCGACCACGATGACCGCACCGCCCATCAGCACCTGCGAGGTGATCGGTTCCGCGACGAACAACGCGCCGAGTGCCACCGCGACCACCGGGTTCACGTACGCGTACGTGGAGACCAGCGAGATCGGCGCGTGGGCGAGCAGCCAGACGTACGCGGTGAAGGCGACCAGCGAACCGGCCACCATCAGGTAGGCCATCGCCGCCCAGGACCGTCCGGTCACGTCCGCGAAGGAGAAGCCGCGCAGCTCACCTCGGGCCACGCCGACGAGCGCGAGCACCGCAGCGCCGGCGACCATCTCGTAGACGGTGGCCACGAACGGGTCGGCGGGCATCCGGATCTTCCCGGACAGGTACGAGCCGACCGACCAGCTCGCCGCCGCGGCGACCACTGTCAGCGCGCCTGCCACCGGCACGCCGTCCACCCCGTCGCGGGGCAGCACGAGCAGGACCAGACCGGCGAAGCCGAGTGCCACTCCGAGGAACGTCCACGGTCGCGGCCGGTCCCCACCTGCCGTCCGCAGCAGGACCACGAGCAGCGGCACGGTGGCGACGAGCAGCGCCGCCACCCCGGACGGTACGGCGGTCCCGGCCGGGCCGGACTCGGCGAGCACCACCAGGCCGTTGCCGCCGGCGAGCAGCAGCACACCGACGAGCGCGGCGGAGCCGACGCGGCGTGCGGGCACCCGCAACGCGCCGGGTCCACGTCGCAGGCGCAGCACGACGGCGAGCACCACCGCGGCGGCGGCGAACCGCATCGCCGCGGAGATCAGTGGCGGCAGGGACTCGACAGCGACCCGGATGCCCAGGTAGGTCGAGCCCCAGAGCAGGTAGACCAGCACGAGTGCGGTCCAGATCAGCGCGGTGCGGGCCGGCGGCGTCGCGGAATCGACAACGTTCGTCGCACTCGTAGGGCGTGAGCTCATCGTGGGACCACGCTACGGTGACCACGGCGTCGGCGTCCCCAGTTGGTGGCCGGCCTCTCAGCACTGGCGTACGCAGGAGGCGTTCATGTCGAACTTCGGTCCACCGGGCGGCGGCTCTCTCGAGCCCTGGGGACGGCCCGACGACGGCTACGCCCCGCAGCCCGATCCTCGCTACGCCCCGCCGGGCGACCCGCGTTACGCCCCGCAGCCCGACCCGCAGTACGGCCCGCCGACCCAGCAGTACGGCCCCGCCGACCGGTACGGCCCGCCCGCCCAGCAGTACGGTTCCGGCGACCGCTACGGCCCGCCGGCTGATCAGTACGGGCCGCCGACGCAGCGCTTCGAGCCGGGCCCGGCCTGGTCACCCGGGCCGCCGCAGCAGGGCCACCCGGGTGACCCCTATGCCGGGCCGCCGTACGGCGGCGGGCAGCCGCCGTACGCCGAGCCGACGCCGCCGAAGCGCGGGAAGGGCCCGCTGCTGGTGGTGGTGATCGTGCTGGCCGTGCTGCTGCTGGGCGGCGCCGGGGCGTACTGGATGCTGGGCCGGGACGAGCAGAGCCCGACCGGCGGCACGACAGCTGCCACCGCGCCGGCCGCGGATCCGACCGGCGAGGCCGCGCCGCCGAGCGAACCGGCCGACACGACGCCCACGACGGCGGCCCCGGCTTCGTCGACCGATCCGCGTTTCGTCAAGGCGGGCCAGTGCGTCGCCAACGAAGGTGGCGGCGGCCAGCCGAAGCTGGTGATCGCCGACTGCGCCCCGAAGACGTACGAGGTGCTGCGCCGCATCGACGGCGCGACGAGCGGCAAGAAGGACGCGGAGGCGAAGTGCGGGAAGGTGGCCGGTTACACCGACTGGTACTTCTTCGACAGTGAGCTGGACACGCTCGACTTCGTGCTCTGCCTGAAGCGCCGCTGACCCTGTCCGCCTGTCGGTAACCAAAACTAGGGCTATCTAGCGTGGATGCTAGACAGCCCTAGTTTTGTATCGAGGCCGACACGCGGTAGCCGCCTCTACGCGCATCTAGCCTGGTCGCTAGAGAACCCGATACTGTGCGATTCGTGGATCCGGTCCGCAACCCGTACGCACCGGGCGCCGGCCAGCGCCCGCCCGAACTCGCCGGGCGGGGGCGGGAACTGGACGTCTTCGACGTGGTGCTGGAACGGATCGCCCGCGGTCGCCCCGAACGCAGCCTGATGCTCACCGGCCTGCGGGGAGTCGGCAAGACGGTCCTGCTCAACACGCTGCGCTCCGAGGCGATCAACCACCTCTGGGGCACCGGCAAGATCGAGGCCCGGCCGGACCAGTCGCTGCGCCGCCCGATCGCCGCCGCGCTGCACATGGCCGTCCGCGAACTGGCGCCCCGGCACCGCGCCCCGGACCGGATCGACGCGTTCCTCGGCGTCCTCAAGGCGTTCGCGCAACGCTCCACCCCCACCGGGCGGGCCGGCGCGGCACCCAAACTGCGCGACCGCTGGCAGCCCGGCATCGACGTACCGGCGAGCAGCGGGCGCGCCGACTCCGGCGACATCGAGATCGACCTGGTCGAACTGCTCAGCGACGCGGCGGCGGTCGCCACCGACGTCGGCACCGGCATCGCGATCTTCATCGACGAGATGCAGGACGTCGGCGCCGAGGACGTCTCCGCGCTCTGCGCCGCCTGCCACGAGCTGTCCCAGCTCGGCGCGCCGCTCATCGTCGTGGGCGCGGGCCTGCCGCACCTGCCGGCCGTGCTCAGCGCCGCCAAGTCGTACTCCGAGCGGCTCTACCGCTACCAGCGCATCGACCGGCTCGACCGGATCGCCGCCGACCAGGCGCTCTGCGCGCCGGCCGAGCGGGAGGAGGTCGAATACGAGCAGAAGGCGCTCGACCTGCTCTACGAGAAGTCCGGTGGTTATCCCTACTTCGTCCAGGCGTACGGGAAGGCCACCTGGGACCACGCACCCCGCTCCCCGATCACCGCGGCGGACGTCCGGGTCGCCGCGCCCGAGGCGGAGGCCGAACTGGCGGTGGGGTTCTTCGGCTCCCGGTTCGAGCGGGCCACGCCTGCCGAACGCGAGTACATGCGCGCGATGGCCACGCTGGCGCTGGTGGACGGCGAGGAGGGCGGCCGGGACGACATGGACGCGGCGGTGCCGACCGCCGAGATCGCCCGCGCGCTCGGCCGCAAACCGGCCAGCCTCTCCCCGGCGCGTGATGCGCTGATCAAGAAGGGGCTGATCTACTCCGGCGAGCGGGGGACTGTGGCGTTCACAGTGCCGCACTTCGGCCGCTACCTGCGTACCCAGCCCGCCTGACGGCTCAGGCCGCTCGGGCCGCGCGGTCTCAGGCCGCTCGGCCGCGATCCGGACCGCTCAGACCCGCGACCACGGTGGCGGGAAGACCACCTCGCCGGACGGCGGTGACGGCTCTCCGCTCGCCGACGGCGGCAGCACCAGCGCCTGCCACGGCTCCCCCAGCCCGGACCAGGGACTGGTCAGGCCCAGCCGGTCCGCCGGGCCGAACCCGAACCGCCGGTAGTAGGCCGGGTCGCCCAGCACCACCACCAGCCGCTCGCCCAGCTCGGTCGCGGCGTCCAGTGCCGCCTGCACCGCCGCCGTGCCGTGCCCCAGCCGCTGCCGGTGCCGCGCCACCGCCACCGGACCCAGGGCCAGCGCCGGCCAGGTGCCGCGTTCGGTGCGTACGCCGACGCGCGTGAGCAGCGCGTACGCCACCACCTCGCCGCCGTACTCGGCGACCATGGCCAGCTCCGGGATCCACGCCGGGCTGTGCCGCAGCTCCTCGACCAGGCCGACCTCCGGTGGGGTGGCCACGTCGGGGCGGGCGAAGGCGGCGGCCAGCACCCGGGCCACCGGCGCCTCGTCGGCGGGGCCCTCGGGGCGCAGTCGCAGCGTCGTCACCCGCGCGACCTTACCGAACGCACCCGGTCCATCCGCGACGGTCGCTGAAATCGATACCGTTCGGACGTCCACGTCGGCCGATACCTTTCGTGTGTTGCGGGGATGACGACGCCCCCGACGGGGTAAGACTGAGCCATGAAGCCCGTGCGCTCCCTCGCCCGAGTCATGTTGAGCGGCATCTTCGTGGTCAGCGGCGCCCGCAACCTGCGCAACCCGGAACGCCTGGTGCAGGCCGCGGAACCGGTCACCGGGAAGGTCGCCCCGCTGATCCAGAACGTGCACCCCCGCATCCCCACCGACACGGTCTCGCTGATCCGGGCCAACGCCGCCACCCAGCTGGTCGGCGGCCTGATGCTCGCCACCGGCCGGTTCACCCGTCCGGCCGCGCTGGTGCTCGCGGGCACGCTCATCCCGACCACCGCCGCCGGCCACGCCTTCTGGAACAACGACGACCCGGCCGCGCGCAACAACAACCAGATCCACTTCCTGAAGAACCTCGGCCTGCTCGGTGGCCTCCTCCTCGCCGCCGCCGACACCGAGGGCAAGCCGGGGCTGCGCTGGCGCGCCGGCCACCGGATCGACCACTCTCGCCGGTCGGTCAAGCGCGCGGTCCGCACGGCGCGCCGCGAGACGAAGATCGCCGTACGCTCCGCGGCGACCGCCCGCCGCATGCCCGGCTGACCAGGCACTCTGTACGGCCTACCACCCCCCGCAAGGCCACCAATCACCTGAACCGTCCGAGACCCGTTAACGCGGTGGAAATGTCAAAAACACGTGTGGGATCGGACACGGTCGCGTAACGCGGGAGGCAGCAACGTGAGGCGCCGTTCTAGGCTCCGTTCTGGACCTGGACGGGTACGACGACCTTGGTACGGGGGTGGCCACGCCATGCCGACGACAGTCGGTAGACGGACCAACCGCCTCGCCCCGACCTCCCGCGTCGACCGCCGGATCGTGGTGCGTCTCGGCGTCGTCGCCGCCGTGTCGTACGCCGCGTGGCTCGCCATCGGCGCCTTCGGACGGCCGTACAACTTCTTCGACATGAAGATCTACCACGGCGCGGTGCTGTGGTGGGCCGGCGGCAACGAGCTGTACGACTTCGTCGCGCCCTCGACCACGCTGGGCTTCACCTACCCCCCGTTCGCCGCCCTGGTCATGCTGCCGATGTCGTGGCTGCCGGTCGACGGCGCCGGTTTCGTCAACGCGCTCGCCAGCATCGGCGCGCTCGCCGTCGTCCTCGCGGCGCTGCTACGCCCCATCGTGGACCGGCTCGGCTGGCCGCTCTGGTTCACAGTCGGCATCGCCACCCCGCTCGCAGTCGCCATCGAGCCGTCCCGGGAGACGCTCGGCTACGGGCAGGTCAACCTGCTGCTGTTCGCGCTGATCATGGCGGACATGGTGGGCCTGCGCTGGCGGGCCAAGCGGGGCACCCACTACGAGACGGCCGATTCGCCGCTGGCCCGGTTCGTCTACAGCGGCGCCTGGGCCGGTGTGGGCATCGGGCTCGCCACAGCGGTCAAGCTCACCCCGGCGCTGTTCGTGGCCTATCTGATGCTCACCCGGCAGTGGCGGGCCGCGCTCACCGCTGTCGGCACCGCCATCGGCGTGACCATCGCTACGTTCGGTGTGCTCGGTGAGGAGTCCCGCGCGTACTTCGCCGACGTGCTCTGGCAGACCGAGCGGGTCGGCGCGGCGGACATGACCGCCAACCAGTCCCTCGCCGGTCTGCTGGCGCGCCTCTACGACTCGATCGAGACGCCCGGCCTGCTCTGGCTGGCGTTCTCGGTGCTCATCCTGGCGCTGGGCCTGTCCCGGGCGATGAGCGCCCGCGCCGACGGCGACGAGCTGACCGCGTTCACGCTGGTCGGGCTCACCGCCAACGTGATCAGCCCGATCTCCTGGTCGCACCACCTGATCTGGGTCATCCCGGCGATCATCGTGCTGGCCGACGCCGCGGTACGCCGCCGCGAAGCCAGCCGCGGCCTGCCCCCGCGCGGCACTGGCGGTCCCTCGGCCAACGGTGTGCCGGCACTGCGCCCGCCGATCTGGTACCCGACGCTGACCGGGCTCCGCCACGGCGTCGGCGCGCTCGGGCTCTACCTGCTGTTCCTGATCTCACCGATCTGGCCGTACGAGCACCAGCTCCCCGAGGTGTCCCACTACCAGGACGGCCTGTTCGGCGCGCTGATGGAGAACTCCCTGGCCATCGCGCTGATCGTGCTCGTCGCGGCGCTGCCGTGGCGTCCCGGCGCCGAGCCGGCGTTCTACCACGAGCGGCTGGGCCGCACCGCCGCGCTCGCCGCCCGGCGCTGAGCCCTCAGGGGCAGTTCACCCATTCCTCGCTGCCGTCGTCGAAGACCTGCCGCTTCCAGATCGGCAGCCGCGCCTTCACCTCGTCGACCAGCCGGGCGCAGGCGGCGAACGCGGCCGCTCGGTGCGCCGTGCTGACCGCCGCCACCAGTGCCACGTCACCGATCTCCAGCGGGCCGATCCGGTGCGACACCGCCACCGCGTACACCTGCGGGTCGGCCGCCACCTCGGCCGCCACCTCGCGCAGCACCGCCTCGGCGGTGGGGTGGCCCTCGTACTCCAGCCGGGTGACCGCCCGCCCGTGGTCGTGGTCGCGGACCACGCCCTGGAAGGACACCACCGCGCCGGCACGGCGGTCGGCGACCGCCGCCTCGTGCGCGGCCAGGTCGAGCGGCCGGTCGGTCACCGCGCCGAGCACCACGCCTGCTTCCACTGTCACGACGTCTCCCGTCGGCTCGTTCGTCGCGCTCACCCGAATCGCTCCCCGGGGGTCAGTGGCAGCGGCACCAGCGGCACCCGGTCGCCGGCCGCGCCGCTGGTGCCGGGCCGGATCATCGCGAACCCGTCCGCGCCGGCCAGCCCACGCAGCATCGCCGAGCCGACGTGCCGCACCGGGTACGCGGTGCCGGCGACGCGGTCCCAGCGGGCCAGCGCCAGATGGGTGTAGTCGCCGCGCCCGGGAATCGGCTCGGCCAGTGTCACGTGCGGCAGTACCGGCATCTGCCGGCCGGTGAGACCGGCGAGCAGGGGCGCGACGAGCGACACGAGCGCCACCACGGCCGACTGCGGGTTGCCGGGCAGACCGGCCACGAACCGCACCCGCCCGTCGCCGTCCACCAGCCGGGCGAGCAGCATCGGGAAACCCGGGCGCACCGCCACGGTGTTCACCACGTAGTCGGCGCCGAGCGCCTCCAGCGTCGGGTGCAGATGGTCGACCGGACCGTGCATGGTGCCGCCGGTGGTGCAGACCAGGTCGGCGTTGGCGAGCGCGCCCCGCAGCGCCGCCACGTGCGCGGGCAGCGTGTCGGCGACCGGGCCGACCACGTCGGCCGCGCGCACCTGGCAGCCGTAGCGGCGCAGCCAGGCCGGCACCGACGGACCGAGCGCGTCACGGACCCGCCCGGCGCCGGGCGGACCGGAGGTGAGCAGTTCGTCGCCGAAGACCAGGAGCGCGGCCCGGGGTGGGCGGCGGACCCGCAGCGTGTCGTGCCCGCAGGAGGCGGCCAGGCCGATCACCGCCGGGTCCACGGGCGTGCCGGCGGGCAGCAGTACCTCCCCGAGGTGCGCCTCCTCGCCCGGCTCCCGCCACTCCGGCGCCGGGCGGGGCGTGCCGGACACCAGGCCGTCCGCGGTACGCGTCGACTCCTCGATCCGCAGGATCGCCGTCGTGCCCTCGGGAACCATCGCGCCGGTGGCGATCTCCACCGTGCTGCCGTCGGCCTCCAGCGGAGGCGTGGTCTGCCCGGCGAGCACCCGCCCGACCACCCGCCACGGCCCCGCGCCGCGCACCGCCCAGCCGTCCACGCTGGAGGTGGGGAACGCCGGCAGGTCGGTGCGCGTGGTCAGCGGCTCGGCCAGGGTGTGCCCGTCGGCCTCGGCCAGCGGACGGGCGACCGCGGGGAGCGCGGCGGACAGGCCCACCGCGTACACCCGGGAGCGGGCCTCCTCCCACCCGGCCGGTGGTGGCGTGCCGGCCTCGGCCGCGGCGGCTTCGGTTTCCGTGCTCATCCGGCGAGCCTAACGCCGGGGCACGTGCCGCGCGGGTTCAGTGGTCGCCGCCGCGAAGCTGGTCGACGGCGTGCCGCAGGATCGGGCCGAGCACCGCCAGACCGTCCCGGGCGCCACCGCGTGAGCCGGGCAGGTTGACCACGAGCATCCGGCCGGTCACCCCGGCCAGCCCGCGGGACAACGCAGCCGTCGGCACGGTGTCGCGGCTGTGCGCGCGAATCGCCTCGGCGATGCCGGGGATCTCGTAGTCGAGCAGCGCGCGCGTCACGTCGGGCGTGCGGTCGGTCGGGGTGATGCCGGTGCCACCGCTGGTCAGCACCACGTCGACGCCGTCTGCGCGGGCGGCACGCAGGGCGTCGCCGACCGGTTCGCCGTCGGGCACCACCACCGGAGCGTCGACCTCGCAGCCCAGCTCGCGCAGCCCGGTCACGAGCAGCGGACCGCTGGTGTCCTCGTACACCCCGGCGGCAGCCCGGTTGGACGCCACGATCACCCGGGCCCGGATCACGGCCGGTCCTCCGGCCGGACCCACTCGCCGGTCTTGCCGCCCTCCTTGCGGAGCACCCGGACGGCGTCCACCGACGCGGCCGGGTCGACCGCCTTCACCATGTCGACCAGGGCGAGCCCGGCGACCGCCACGGCGGTCAGCGCCTCCATCTCCACGCCCGTTCGGTCGGCGGTCTTCGCGGTGGCGGTGATCTCCACCGTGTCGGCGGTGAGGTCGAGGTCGACTGTGACGCCGTGCAACGCGATCGGGTGGCAGAGCGGGATCAGGTCGGGCGTGCGCTTGGCGCCCATGATGCCGGCGAGCCGGCCGACGGCGAGCGCGTCGCCCTTGGGCAGGCCGTCGCGGCGCAGCAACTCCACCACCTCGGCGGTGGTGCGGAGGCGGCCGGCGGCGACCGCGAGCCGGCCCGAGACCGGCTTGGCGGAGACGTCGACCATCCGGGCCGCACCGGCCGGGTCGACGTGGGTGAGCTGCGCGGGTTCGGTCACGGCCCGACCCTATCCGCCGGGTACGACGACGCGGGTGCTCCGGCCTGCCCGGGTGCCGCGGCCTGCGGCGGGGAGGAGCGTCGTGTCGGGTGCTGGTGCACGACGCCCCTCCCTCACCTGCCCACCGCCGATTCGCTGGGGGGAACTGACGGTGGGGGCCTCGTTCGGCCGGGTCCGCTCTGGCGCTGAACCCTCCCCGTGGCCGATGCCGGGGACGCTAACGAACGCCGCGATAAGAAATCGATAAGCCGGTTCAGGTCGGCGTCTCGACGAGCTGCCGGCGCAGGTCGTGGCGCTCGGGCGCACCCATCCGCTCGAAGATCGCCAACGCGCGCTGCCGGTACCGTCGCGCCTGCGCCGGCTCCTTCTCCGCAAGATGTCCGGCCAGGCCGTCCAGGGCGCGGGCCTGCTCGTACGGATGGCCGATCCGGGTGGCGATGGCGAGTGCCTCCTCGAAGACGGCCACCGCTTCGTCGGCTCGCCCCGTGGCTCCCAGGGTGACGGCCAGCTCGTTGCGTGCCTGGGCCTGGACGTGCCGCTCGCCGGATGCGGCGGCGGCCTCGATGGCGGCCTCGTGGTGCCGCAGCGCGTCGTCGTAGCGGCCGAGTTGCCGGTAGGTGCCGGCGAGGTCGCTGAGCGTCTCGGCACGGCCGAAGCCGTTGCCGGTGCGATCCCGGAGCGCGAGCGAGGCTCGGAGCAGGCGCTCCGCCGCCGCGTTCTGTCCCAGGCGGCATCTGAGGCCACCGAGATGCCCCAGTGCGTTCGACATGTGGAACGGATCCTGCTTGATCCGGGCGGCGAAGAGGTGCAGCCGATGAACCGCCGTCGACTCGTCGTAACGACCGAGGTAGCGCAGTGTCAGGCCGAGGTTCGGCAGGACCGGTAGGGTGTCCAGCGCACAGCTGCGCAGCGTCATGCGGTTGGCTTCGAGCGACTGGTGGAGCCGCCCGGTCAGCCAGTGCACGGCGCCGAGGTTGAACCGTGCCCGCTGGGCGCCCGATTCGTCACCGAGCCCGGTGAGGATCGACACGACCTCGTGCAGGTGTGCCGAGGCGTCCTGGTAGGCGCCGGTGCGTACGCACGCCGAGGCGAGATAGTTGTGCATGAGGGCCACGGCGTGCCGGTCCCCGCACCGCTGGGCGGCGGCGAGACCCACCGCGTGCGTGGCCGATATGTCGTCGAAGTAACCGCGTATGTAGAAGAACCGCCAACCGGCGCGAGCCAGACGCCACGCCATCGGTTCATGGCCCTGGTCAGCCGCCTGACGGACGAAGGCGTCCAGGTTCGACCGCTGTTCCTCCAGCCAGTCCAGGTCGCGGTCGACGCGTCCGGCGAGCAGATCCGGTCGAAGCGGTTCTCCGAGCCGCAGGTGCTGCGCGAGCACCCGGCCGTCCTCGATCGACGCGGACGCCCGCACCACCGAGTGCAACACGTGATCCAGCAGGTTCCGGATCGCCGGTCGCCCGGTCGTCGGCTCGTCCTCCTGCCGGGCCAGTTCGGCGGCGTAACGCCTCATCAGGTCGTGCAGGCGGTACCGGCCGGCCGAGGTCTCCTGCACGAGGTGGCGGTCCACCAGTTCGTCGAGGACGTCCGCCGCGTCCCGCAGGGGCAGGTCGGTGAGGGCGGCGACCATGGCGGTGTCGAGGTGGTTCCCGGCCGCCAGCCCGAAGGATCGGAAGGCTTTCCGGCACGCCTCGTCGAGCGGCTCGTACGACTCGGCGAACGCCTCCACCACGCTTCGCGCCTCGGCGCGGAGACCGGGGAGGAAGATCGACCTGTGGCTCAACCTGTCGACGAGGTCGGCGATCCGCCAGTCGGGCCGATGTGCCAGCCGGGTGCCGGCCAGTCCGACAGCGAGAGGGAGGCAGCCGCAGATGGCGACCAGTTGTCGCGCGGCCTCCGGCTCGGCCGCCACCCGGCCGCTCCCGATGAGGGTGGCGAGCAGTTCGAGCGCCTCGGCCTCGGCGAGGACGGCGAGGGACACCGGCGGTCGTTCGGTGAGTGCCAGCAGGCGCCGCCGGCTGGTGACGAGGACGACGGCCGATCCGGAGACGGGTAGCAGCGGCTCGACCTGCCGGCTGTCGGCGGCGTTGTCGAGCACCACCAGCACCGAACGCGCGGCCAGTTCGCGCCGCCACATCTCCTGCCGGCCGGGCAGTTCCAGCGGTATCCGGCCGGCCGGCACACCCAGTTGGTGAAGCAGCGTGTCCAGGGCCACCGTGGGCCGCATCCGTGTTCGCGTGCTGTGTCCCCGCAGGTCGACGAAAAGTTGCCCGTCGGGGAAGCGCTCGGCCGACCGGGAGGCCACATGCAGGGCGAGGGTCGTCTTGCCGCAGCCCGCCATGCCGTCGATCACCCGGATCGTCGGACCCTGCCCGGATGCCTCCCGCACTTCGCACAACAATCGATCGACCATTTCCTCCCGGCCGACGAAATCCATCACCGTCCGCGGCAACCAATTGCGCTTATGAGCACCACTCCGGATCGTCTCCACCTCGCGCGCCGATTCCGGAATCCGGCGTCGCGCCCGGGTGGCCGCCACACGAAGTCGTTCCATCTCCGCGCTGGGTGGCACCCCGAGCTGATCGGACAACGCCTCGCGAGTGGCGCGGTAGACGGCCAGGGCGCCCCCTGCGTCGCCGGTCTGGATGAGCGCGCGCATCAGGAGACACTGCGCCCGCTCGCGCAGCGGCTGATGCGAGACGTGGTCACGCAGTAACGACACCGCTGATTCGGGGCGCCCGAGGTTGAGATATGCCTCTGTCAACAGTTCCAGCGCCGCCTGCCGTTCCTGACTCACGGCCTCGCGCTGAACGGTGAGTGCCGGCCCCAGCGCCAACCCTGCGAGCAGTGGGGCCGCCGCGCCGACCACCTCGACGAGCACCGGGACGGCCTGCGCCGACCGCCCCTCCCGCATCAACTCCCGGGCGCGGCGCGAGCGCACGTTCAGTCGATGCAGATCGATCAGCTTCTCGTCGATGAGAAGTCGATAGCCGCCCGGTTCACGGACGATCCTCGCTTCGTCGTCCGCACCCGAGCCGAGACTCCGCCGCAGATTGGCGGCGTAGGTCCGGACGTTTGCGATCGCCGACCGTGGTGGAGCGTCCGGCCACAGCTCGTCCACCAGGTCATGAACCGTGACCAGCCGGTTGGCCCGCGCGACGAGTAGCGCGAACACCAACTGCTGCTTGGGCGTTCCAAGCGGAAGGTCCACGGCGCCGAGTCGCGCCGCCAAGCCCCCGAGAACCCGGATTTCCATGCTGCTGTTCCAGCCTCAGTGGGCACCCGCCCACCACGAAGCGACAGCGTAATCGATTCGTCACAGAGGCGTCGCCCCGGGCTCAGGCGCTGGTCGCCGCCGTCGTCCGACACGTCTGCCGAAGTCACCCGAAGCACGGTTGTAATGTTTCGCCGCCGCAGCGACGCTACACACGGACCGAGTGGTATCGCGCTATTCGATGCGCTCAGCGACGGCCCGGGTACCTAAAGGAGACAGTCGGCTTCGCTCCGCAAGCAGGCCATGGACAGAACGTCATTTAACCCGCAATAGTTACTTATATTGCGCATACCGACATTAATTCTTTCAGACCAACTCGAATATCCCCTAATCTGCCTTCAGTCAGCAAGGCGCGGATACGCGCAAAGAAGGCACAGGGCGCCGGCGGCAATGAGCGGCAGCGGATCGAAGTAACGACTTCAGTCCGTGACCATTCCGCCCCGAAGCGATATCCGAGGAGGGCAGCACAATGCGCAGCACCGAATGGGGATGAGTTTCCCGGACCCGGGTGAAGCGGTAGGCTGCCGCTCATCGCATACCGACGGTGAGCGGCGGGTGACTCGGGTTGAGCCGAACCACGGAAAGCCGAACGGCTGTCGACCCACACCTGCGCGGGATCGTCTACACGTTGGTCGCGGGGGCGACGATCGTCGCCCTCACCGCGATCTACTCCGCCCGTACACAACACCCTGACTCCGTACGTGACTTCGTCACCGTCACAGCTCTCGTCGTGACGGTGACCCTGGCCACCGTCATCAAGACCCGTCTGCGGATCCGCTCCACCACCTTTTACTTCGCCTGGGTCGAGACCGCGATCGTCATCGGCCTCGCCGTCGCTCCGCCCTCGTGGGTCGTCCTGGCCACCGGGATCGGCGTGGCGTGCGGATCAGTCACCCGCCTGGCCCCCATCAAGGTGGCATTCGCCATCGCGAAGCACACACTGGTGGCCGGCGGAGCCACTGTCGCCACCCTGCTGCTGGGAAGCGCCTGGCCGCCTCGGGAGCCACTCGGCATCGTCGTCCTGCTGGGGTTCGTCTACCTGGTGGCTGCGGTCCTCGATGACGTCCTCGCGATCCCGGTCATCGCGCTCGCCTCCCGCACACCGATCCTCCAGCAGTTCCGCGACGACCTCGACCTGCGGATCGCCGGTTTCGGCCTGCGTTTCCTGGTGGCCGCCAGCACCGTGCTCATCCTGCGGGTCGACCCCCGCCTGCTGCTCGCCGTACCGGCGCTGGTGCTCAGCCTGCACCTGGCCTACTCCAGCCGCATCCGCACCCGCACCGAGCAGCAGGCATGGCAGCGCCTGGCCCGCGCCACCGACGCCCTCAACGTGGTCGACCTCGACCAGGTGCTCACCACAGCGGTCACCGAGGCCAGCGAACTCTTCTCCGCCGACGAGGTCGAGATCGAGCTACGCGACGGCGAACGCACCGTCCGGGGCAACGGCACGGACATCGCGTACGACGGAACAGCCCCCCGGCCCAGCGCCGTCGACGGTCAGGTCATGCCGGTCCCGCTGGAGGGCCACGACCGCACCGACGACGTAGGCGTGCTGCGGCTGCGGTTCGCCGGCCCGGTCGAACTCTCCGAACGCGAGCAGTACACCCTGCGTACCTTCGCCTCCGCCCTCTGCACCGCGGTCCGCAACGCCCAGGCGTACGCCGAACTCGCCCGCATCGCCGAGGACCACGCCTACGCCGCCACCCACGACGCCCTCACCAGCCTGTCCAACCGGCGGCACCTGCTCGACGAGGGCAGCGCCCAGCTCACCAGCCGGCACGCCGACGGCGTCACCGCCCTGGTGCTGATCGACCTCAACCACTTCAAGGAAGTCAACGACACCCTCGGGCACGGCGCCGGCGACCAGGTGCTGATCCAGGTCGCCGAACGCCTCCGCGGCGCGGCCCGCCCCGACGACCTGGTCGCCCGGCTCGGCGGCGACGAGTTCGCCGTACTCCTGCGCGGCCTGCCCGCGCCGGCCGTCGCCGCCCACCGCGCCGAGGCCCTGCTCGCGGCGCTGCACGACCCGCTCGACCTCGACGGCATGCGGATCAGCGTGGAGGCCAGCGGCGGCATCGCCGTCGCCCCCGCCACCGGCGGCATGGCCGAACTGCTGCGCCGCGCCGACGTGGCCATGTACCAGGCCAAACGCGCCGGCCAACGGGTCGCCACCTACGCACCGGCCCGCGACACCGCCGACCTGAGCCGGCTCACCCTCGGCGGCGAACTGCCCCGCGCCGTCGCCGACCACGAGTTCACCGTCAACTTCCAGCCCATCGTCGACCTGGGCAGCGGCGAGGTGATCGGCGCGGAGGCACTCGCCCGCTGGCACCACCCCACCCACGGGCTCATCGACCCGCTGCGCTTCCTCGAAGCGGTGGAACGCTCCGGGCTGCTCCCCGCGTTCGCCGAGGCGATCCTCGACCAGGCCCTCATCGCCGCCGGCTCCTGGCGCGACGCCGGCTTCGACCTGCCCGTCTCGGTGAACGTGTCCCCGCGCAGCCTGCTCGACGCCCGCTTCCCCGGCGCCGTGCTGGCCCGGCTACGCGCCCACGACCTCCCGCCGGACCGGCTCGTGCTGGAACTGACCGAGACGCTCACGCTCAGCCAGCTCGACGTCGTCGACCGCGTCCTCAGCCGGCTGCGTGACTCCGGCGTCCGGCTCGCGCTCGACGACTTCGGCACCGGATACTCGTCGCTCTCCCTGCTCTCCCGCATCCCCGTACACGAATTGAAGATCGACCGCAGTTTCGTCGGCGCCATGGAGACCGCGCCCGAAGCCGCCGCCGTGATCCGCTCCACCCTCGACCTCGGCCGCAGCCTCGACCTCACCGTGGTCGCCGAGGGCGTGGAGAGCGAACCGCAACGCCGCGCGCTCTGGGAACTCGGCTGCGCCGCCGGGCAGGGCCACCTGTTCGCCCGGCCACTGCCCGCAGCCGCGCTCCTCGCCGCCCTCCAGCGCGGCCACGGCGGCCGGACCGGCGCGCTCGCACCCGCGCTGCACGACGCCGGCGCCGTCATCCGCCTCCCCGGCCGCCGCACCGGCCGCACCCGCCCGTCATCCCCCGCCGCCACCGACGCCCGGCAACCCTGACCCGGCCGGGCCACCCCGCCGGTCTGCCACACTGGCCCGCGTGACCGCCCAAGCCGACCCGGCAACCCCCGTCTCCCGCCGCTGGTCGGCACTCGACACCGCCGCCGGCGGCCTCGCCCTCGACCTGGGCCTCTACGCCGCCGCCACCGTCTTCGCCGCGATCACCGCCGCCACCTCCACCCTCCCGCCGCACCGCGCCTGGGGCGCCGTCGCCACCATCGGGTACGCGCTCGCCACGCTCGCCGCGACCACCCAGCTGCTCGCCCGCCGCCGCGACCCCGGCACCCCCCTGGCCGGCCTGCCCGCACGCTGGACCGTCGCCGGTCTCACCTGGGCCGCCACCGCGCTGCTGCCGATCGTCACGCAGAGCGTCGAACGCGCCGGCGGACGCACCGACCGGGCCCAGGAGGAGGTGATCGTCGTCGAACACGCCGGAGCCCGCCTCGCCGAGCACGGCACCCCCTACCTCGGACCCGACGCCATCGCCGCCCTGCCCCCCGGCGAGCAACTCCTCGGCTACACCCCCTACCAGCCCGGTATGGCGCTGTTCGGGCTGCCCCGTGCCGCCGTCGACGCCTGGTGGACCGACTCCCGCGTCTGGTTCGCCGTGGTCACCGCGCTCACCCTCGTCGCCCTCGTCGCCACGCTGCGCGCAAGTGGCGGCCCGGGCGCACCCCGCCGCGACGCCGCCGTCCTGCGCGCCGTCCAGGCCGCCACAGTCCTGCCCGTCTGCGCGCTCACCCTCGCCACCGGCGGCGACGACCTCCCCGTACTCGCGCTCTGCCTGCTCGCCCTCGCGCTCGCCGCCGCCGGCCGACCCGGCCGGGCCGGCCTCGCGGTCGGCGCCGCCGGTGCCCTGAAGCTCTTCGCCTGGCCGGTCGCCGTCGTGCTGATCTGCTGGGCCGCCACCCGCCGGTCCGCGACCCGCACCGCCCTCGGCGCCATCGGCCTACCCGTCCTCGCCCTGATCCCGGTACTCCTCGTCGACCGCGACGCCCTCGTCGAGAACGTGCTGCGCTTCCCGCTCGGCCACGGCCTCGTCACCAGCCCCGCCCAGTCGCCGTTCCCCGGGCACCTCATCGCCGAGACACTCCCGGCCGGCCGCGCCGTCGCCGCCGCGCTGCTCGTCGCCGCCGGAGGAGCCATCGCCGTCCGGCTGCTGCGCCGTCCGCCCCGCACCGCCGCCGCCACGGCCATCATCTGCGGGTACGGACTGCTCGCCGCGATCCTGCTGATGCCCTCCACCCGCTTCGGGTACCTGCTCTACCCGGCAGCCCTGCTCGTCCTCGCCCCCGCGCTGGCGCTCACCCGACCGGACGACAGGGCGGCATTCCCGGCAACCGCCCCGCGCCATCCGGCCGGAAGGCGTACACCTGAGGGATGACCACCTACCGCGACCGGGCCGAGGCGGGACGCGAACTCGCCGAACGACTCACCGACCTCGCCGGCCGGCCCGGCGTCATCGTGCTCGGCCTGGTACGCGGCGGTGTACCCGTCGCCCGGGTGGTCGCCGACCGGCTCGGCGCACCACTGGACGTCCTCGTCGTCCGCAAGCTCGGCGTGCCCTGGGCACCCGAGGTCGCGTACGGCGCGCTCGGCCCCGGCGGCGTGCAGGTCCTCAACGAGATGGTCGCCGGCCGGATCAGCGAGAACGACAGGGCCCAGGTCCGCCGCCGCGAACAGGCCGAACTGGAACGCCGCGAACAGCGCTACCGCGGCGGCCGCCCACCGCTCGACCTCACCGGGCGCACCGCCGTCATCGTGGACGACGGCCTCGCCACCGGCGCCACCGCCCGCGCCGCCGTCCAGGTCGCCCGCCACCTCGGCGCCGTCCGCGTCCTGGTCGCCGTCCCGGTCGGATCCGAGCAGGCGTACGACATGCTCGCCGCCGACGCCGACACGGTCGTGAGCTGCCAACTCCCGCCCGACTTCGCCGCCGTCGGGGCGTACTACGAGGACTTCCACGAGGTCTCCGACGACGAGGTCACGCAGGCGCTGACCGCCACTGCGTGAAAACACCCGGTACCGTCGTTGTCATGCAGATGACCTGTCCCAAGTGCCGCGGAGAAATGCGCCAGTACGAGCGCAGCGGAGTAGTCATCGACCAGTGCGGCGAATGCCGGGGCATCTTCCTCGACCGCGGCGAGCTGGAAAAGCTGTTCGATGCCGAGGCCAACTGGAACCGGCAGCACGGCGGCGCCCCGCAGCAGCCCGCGCCGTCCGGTGCCGGCTACCCGCCACCTCCGCCGCCCCCGCCCGCCGCCGCGCCGCACCAGCCCGGCTACGGCGCCGTCCCCCCGCCCCCTCCGCCGCCGCCCGGCCACGGCTACGCGCAGCCCGCGTACGGCCACGGTCAGCAGCACCACGGCTACCACGGCCACTACCGGCGCAAGAAGAAGCACGGCTTCCTCGGCGAACTGTTCGACTGACCGCCGGCAACGCGCACGCCGGGCCGATGCACCGCATCGACCCGGCGCGCTCGTCGGCGTGCCGCGCCTACCGCACCGTGGCAGGCTGCTCGGCATGAGCCCGATCCGGCAGCACGAGGCGCTGGCCCAGGCGTACGACGGCATCACCGCCGTCGTCACCCCGCTCGACGACGCCGGCCTGCAACGGCCCACCCGGTGCCGCGGCTGGGTCGTCGCCGACCTGCTCTTCCACGTGCTCTGCGACGCCCAGCGCGCACTCGTCGCCCTGGCCAGCCCCGCACCCGGACCGGCCGACGTGGACGACGTCAGCTACTGGCGCGCGTTCACCCCCGGCGACGACGACGTGAGCGCCGGGCACGCCTGGTGGGCACGCCGCTCCGCCGCCGCCTTCGACAGGCCCACAGGCGTGGTCCGCCTCTGGGCCGACACCGCGCCCGCCGCCGTCCGCGCGGCCACCGCGGCCGACCCCGACGGGTACGTGACGACACAGGGGCACGTGCTGCGCGTACCCCATCTGCTCGCCACCCTGACCACCGAGGCGGTCATCCATCACCTGGACCTGGTGGTGGACCTGCCGGACGCGCCGCGGCCGGCGGCGGACCCGACGCGGGTAGCGGTGACCACGATGGACGGCCTGCTCAGCGACGACGCGGTCCGGCCGGCCGGCTGGGACGACCACGACTACCTGCTGAAGGCCGCCGGGCGGGTGCCGCTCACCGACCGGGACCGGCTGGAACTGGGCGAGGCCGCCGGCTGGTTCCCGCTGCTCGGCTGACGTCGCTCAGACGATGGCCATGTCGACGAAGCGCGACAGGTGCAGCTGGGCCGCTACAGTGACCGTGTCGGTAGGACCATTTCTGTGCTTTGCAACAATAAAGTCCGCTTCGCCCGCTCGCGGCGACTCCTTGTCGTAGTAGTCGTCGCGGTGCAGAAGAATGACAACGTCCGCATCCTGCTCGATCGAGTTGTGCGCGGCGATCCCGTTGGCGATGAAGTTGTGCGTGCCGAGCACCGTGGCGTCGTAAACGTCCTTCTCGCCGACTGACTCGATCGAGACGATCTCGTCCCAGAAGATGTCGTTCGTGGCGTGCAGGTCGAGATCCGCAGAGTCCAGCACCGCGGCCACCTTGGCGAGACGGCACCGGCTGGGTGCACGCTTCCACATCGCGCTGCCGGAGAACTGGGTTCCGACCGCCGCCGCGAACTCCCGGTGGCTCATTTTGCGCTCCGCCAGGACCTCCCGAACCCGTGACCACACCTCCCTGGGAACGGTGTCCACGTTCGGGTTACTGATGACGGATTCGAGAATCACCAGCAGCGCCGCGCAGCTGTTGGCGCGCTCACCGTGCACACCGATTTCCCGAAGGAAGCGGAGCTGGTCGTCTCGGCCGGAGATGTCCAGGGTGTACTGCGGCCGGTGTCGGGCGACCGGTACCTGCCGCAGTCGAGCCGAGATTCCGTAGCGAAGCAGCAGGCGTGAGATGTCCTCCAGCATGCGCCGCGACGTGGAGGAGAAGTAGACCCGTCCGCCTCGGCCGGACTTGTTGACGGTCACGGACCCGTCGGTGGCCCAGAGGTGCCGAAGGAAGAGGGTGATCTGCTCCTTGGGCAGACCGAACACCGCTTGAGGTACGAACTTCTCGTGGGACCGCAGCCCGAACAGCCCCAACCCGTCCAGCCACTCGGCGATCGGATTCCGCCGCCCGCGAGCGAGCCGGAATGGTGCCGGTAGCCGGAGCGTGGTCACTCGGGCAGCCGGGTAGTCGTCTCGCACAGCCGTGATCCCGAAGTGCGTCGCGGCCTCAGTCACGGCCGCCAGGTTGGCCTCGTCACAACTGGCGTAGCGGATCGGCTGCCGGCGGACGAACGAGCCGTCCCCGAGGAGGTGTGCCAGCATGACCACCGCCGACTCGGCCCACGGCTGGATGTTCAGCGGCGGCGGAATGTGCCGAGGCGCGGCGAGCCGCGTTCCAACCGTGAGTTCCTCCAGTGGCACCCACCCGCCGAACGTGAGGAAAGGATGGTTGGCAGTCGCCTCCACCTGTTTCCCGGAGGCGAGGGTCATCCGGAACACCTCCCGCGTCCCACTGGGGAATGCGTGCGTGAGCGTCCGGGGGGTGTAGCGGAGACCTTCATCGAGGGCCCAGACCGGAATGTCCCTGACGTTCCCAGCAAGAAGCGCCCCGAGGGTGATCTCCGAGTTGTCGTCGGCCCTGATAAGTCTCGTATCCGCGGTCAGGCAGCCCGATTCACGCAGGTCGGAAAGCTGGGGTCGCTTGTCGGTGCGCTGCTCGGGGCCACGGTTCAGCTGACTCACCGCGATCACCGGGCATTCGACCTCCTTGGCCAGCAGCTTCAGGCCACGGGACAGGTCCGCGACCTCCTGCTGCCGGCTCTCGGTGCGCTTCGGCGAGGTCATCAGCTGGAGATAGTCGACGACGATCAGCTTCAGGTCGTGCTTCTGCTTGAGCCGTCGCGCCTTCGCCCGGATCTCCATGAGGTTCATGCTCGGCGTGTCGTCGACGAAGAGCGGCGCCTCGCTGATCTCACCCATGCAGCGGGCCAGCTTGGTCCAGTCGTCGTCGGAGAGCTGGCCACTGCGCAGGACGTGCAGGGGCACGCGCGCCTCGGCCGAGAGGAGTCGCATGACGATCTCGACCTTGCTCATTTCCAGCGAGAAGATCGCCGACGCCTGGTTGGCGCGGATAGCTGCATTTCGGGCGAAGTCCATACTTGCCGTGCTGTTGTGCGTCGGGATCATCGAGCGGCCCGCCAGATACAGATGGTCGGGATTGTCGACGGTCACACAGCGCACCGGAACGCTCGGCACCGGACGGACGTCCACGATGAACCGCGAGTGGGAGCGGACGTCCGAGGACGTCCGGCGCCGGGCCGCATGGGCGGTCCGCTTCCGGTCCAGCCGGAAGACCGTGTCCGGGGTGGAGAAGTTCAGCGTGTACTCGATCGACGATTCCTCGGTACGGCCGCGCACCTTGCGCTCGGTCATGGTGCACCGATAGCCCAGGCTGACGACGAGTTCCCGTACGCCGTCGATCAAGCGCCGCGAGGTGGACGTGTACTGCAGGTTCCCGGTCGGCGCCACCGTGCCGTCGGTGTCCATGAGACCGGCGAGCAACGCCCGGCGCTGGGTTTCGGAGGCGCGTAGATAGTCGTCCGGAATGTGCTTGTCGTAGGCCACACCGACCCGGCGGAGCAGGGCCAGGAAGGAGCCGTTCCGCTCGTGGCACTCGGCGCAGCGGCGGGTTGCGGGGTTCTCCCGCAGGGCACGGGTGGAGCCGCCGCAGTCGACGCAGGTGCGGTCCGCCGTCCTGCCCGGCGTGGGCAGATGCACGCTGTAGACCATGGGCCCACTCGGGCGCACCAGGAAGCCGTCCTGGGCCACGAGGTCGAGCATCTCCGCGTCCGCGGTGGTGAAGCGGCTGGCCCCGGTGTGCCCGTCGCCGAGCCACACCCCGAGGGTGTACGGCGGGACGGTCAGGTCGCGTTCTGGAAGTCGGAGCGGCGCGCAGTTCCGCACGGCGTGGTTGAGACGGCGGTCGGCCGTCTCGGTACGTAGCGTGGCCGCGATCTGCGCCGTCGTGACGATCCCGTCATGCTCGGCGCGGCTGCCGGCGTTCACCGGTCGTTCCGCGCGTGCACGGAGGCCGGAGATCAACGCGCCCACCGGGTAGCCCGGAGCCGTCCAGTTGCGTGTCTTGCCGGCCCAGGTCACCGGGCGGGCGACCCGGCCGTTGGAACCCACTGTCTGCGCCACCGTGTGAAGCACGTTGCGGAATTCCGGACCGACCTGTTCCAGGGTTTCGGCGAGAGTGACCAGGCGGTGCGGTTCGGCGGATGCAGCCACCTCGGCCGCCCGTACCTTCGCCAACGCCGGCTCGGCCCAGTGGTGCCGCCGACGTGCCTCCGGCTGGCGTCGGCTGGCCCGGGTGGTGGTCTTCCACAGGTGCTCGGCGTCCGCCACGATGACGCTTCCGTCGGAGAACTCGACCTCGTAGCAGGGGCGGTCGTACATCACGTCGAAGACGTTGGTGATCGTCGTCGGGATGCCGTCCGCGGCGAGGAGCTGCTCGCCGACGCGCACCTCACCCATGGTGGTCCAGCCCTGTGGGGTGGGCAGCGGGGTGTCGAGTGCGAGCGCCTTACCGAGACCAGGCCGGCCGGCCACGATGATGAGCTGGCCGGCGTGCAGGCCGTTCAGCAGGCGGTCGAGGTCGGTGAACCCGGTCGGCACACCGGTCATCACCCCGCCCTGGGCGCCGACCGCCTCGATCTCGTCCAGCGTCGGCTGGAGCATGTCGGCCAGGACGGCGAAGTCCTCGCTGACGCGCTTCTCGGTGATCTCGTACACGGCCTGCTGGGCGAGGTCGACGATGTCGTCGACGTCGCGGCTGCCGCTCGGGCCGGTGCCGTAGCCGAGCTGCACGATCCGGGTGCCGGCCTCGACCAGCCGGCGGAGCACCGCTCGTTCGCCGACGATCCGGGCGTAGTACGCGGCGTTCGCGGCGGTGGGCACGCTGGCGATCAGCGTGTGCAGGTAGGGGGCGCCGCCGATCCGGGCGAGGTCACCGGAGTCGGCGAGCGCGGCCGCCACGGTGATCGGGTCGGCGGGTTCGCCGCGACCGTAGATGTCCAGGATCGCGTCGAAGATGGTGGCGTGGACCGGGCGGTAGAAGTCGTTTGTCTTCAGGATCTCCACGACGTCCGCGATGGCGTCCTTGGACAGCAGCATGCCGCCGAGTACGCACTGCTCGGCGGCGACGTCCTGGGGTGGTGTCTTCTCGAACGCAGATTCGCGCGGCGGCGGCTCGGGCGATGATCCCCCGGTCCGTTCCGCACGCGTCTCGTCGGTGACCGACACGGGTTCCCCCCTCGCTGCGTCGGATCGAGTCCAGCTGTATCGCCGGGGTATGACAACTCTCCGCCGACCCTCCGGTCGATCGGGGGTCATCGCCCGGCGGTCGGTGGACCACGATACGGAACCCGAGGTCAACCGCTCAACAAGGCCGGTGGATGAGCCTCGGGACAACCTGTGGACGCCTGGGGACAGGCATGTGCGCAGGGTGTGCACAGGGGTGTGGAAAAGTGATGGGGAATTCCGGGCTTATCGCCTCTGACCTGGGCTTTTTCTATCCCCACCCTGTGGACGGAAGATTTCCGGCCGAGCTTTGTCGTCGTTCGTCCCGTACTATCGCTGCGAAACGGCGACACCTGGGACAGCGGGTTTACTTTCGGGTTGAGAGAGGTCACGCTCCGGCCGTGAGACACCGGGACTGGGGAAGCGGGGAGGACAGCCCGCGCGAGCGACGGCCGAGCGGTTCCTGGGACGAGCCCGCCGGGCCGCGCCGGGTCGACTCGTACGCGCCGGAGGGCTACCGCACGGCGAGCCGGCGGCGGGCGATCGAGCGCGGCCAGGACGAGCCGGTGGAGACGTACCTTCCCCGTTGGGCGCTGGAGTCCGGGGTGAGTCGCGCGGACGGCGGCGGGCGGCATGCCGCACCCGACGACGACGAGGTGGAGGCGCCGGCCTCAGGTGCCGGTCGGCGGGATCTGCGCGCGATCGGTGCGGGTCCGTTGTCGGACCACACCGCCGAGTGGACGATGGACGCCCCGCAGGAGCGGGGGTACGTGGGCAACCGGCGGGCGGACGAGGACGACGAGCCGGTGTCGGGGGCGGCACCCCGGAGTCGCCCGCGCCGGGCGGCGACGCGCCGGCCGCAGGTGACCTGGTCCGGGCTGCCGGAGTCGGCGGGTACGAGCGAGGGGCCGGCCGGATCGGACGGTGAACGGCCGGCGGGTCGGCGTCGCCGGTCGGCGTCGGGTTCCTCCTGGCCGCCGCCGGCGGGGTCGGACTCCGCATGGTCGCGGCCGGCGGCCTCGGACGGCGCGTGGTCCCGCTCGGGGACGGATGCCGAGTGGCCGGCGGCGGCGTCGGACGCGGGCCGGCCGACGTCGACGGCAGCGGAGTCGGAGCCGGCCTGGGGACGGGCGACGGCGTCCGAGTCGGAGCCGGCCTGGTCGCGGGCGACGCCATCGGAGTCGGCGCGGTCGCGGCCGGCGGCGGATCCGTGGCAGCGCCGCCGGAGCGTCGAGCGTGAGCCGGTGGAGCCGCCCGCCGTCGATCCGTGGGACGCGTCGGGCGTGCACGCCTGGGACCGGCCGGTGCCCGCGAGCCGCTGGGAGCGGGCGGAGAGCCGGTGGGATCGTACGGAGCACACGGGTGAGTGGGACCGGTTCACCGACACCGGTTTCCTGGAGCCGGTGCGGGACACCGACGACCGGTACGCGGAGGCCGATCCGTGGGACCGTTCGGCGCCGCCGGTGCGGGAGGGCTGGGCGTCGCCGGCGCGAGCCGAGGCGTTCTGGTCGGGCACCCGGCTCTCCGGTGACGACCCCCGGTGGATGGAGACACCGTCGACGGCTCCGCGTTCGCCCGCGGTGGCGTACTCGGCGCCGCGGCCGCGTACCGCGCCTCGTCGTCGCCCGGTGGAGCCGGCGGCGTCGACGTTGCGGCGGCGGGTGGAGACGATCGGCGGCGGTTCGTGGGGTCGCCGGCTGGAGGACGACCTGCTGGACCCGGATCCGGGTGGTCCGTTGCGACCGCTGGTCTACACGGCGGCCTGCTATCTGGTTCCGGCGGTGCTGCTCGTGGTCGGCCTGCTGTTCCTGAGCGGGCAGCCTCCGGCGGGGTGCGTCACGGACATCACCGGCGGTGGTTGTGACTCGCCGCGTGCGCACGCGCTGGAGTCGTTGGTGTCGGCGGCGCCGCGGTTCGGGCTGGCGATGGTGAGCAGTCTGGTGGTGGCGGTGCTGCTGCGGCAGGTCGGGACGACGTGGCGGTCGGCGACAGTGGCGCTGGCGGCCGCGGTGGTGGGTGGTGGGCTGTCCACCGTGGTGATCAGCGCGGTGACCGGCAATCCGCTCGGCTGAGCGGCGGGGATGCGGAAAGGCCCGCACCGGCGACCGGTGCGGGCCTTTCGCGTCGTGCTTCGGGTGTCAGCCCTTGACCACGTTCAGGTCGAACTTGGCGGTCACCTCGGGGTGCAGCCGGATGCTGACCGGGTAGGAGCCGAGCGCCTTGATGTGGCCGGGCAGCTCCAGCCGGCGGCGGTCCAGGGTCGGGCCGCCGGCGGCCTTGACGGCGTCGACGATCTCGGCCGGGGTGACCGAGCCGAAGAGCCGCCCGCCGTCGCCGGCGCGGGCCTTCAGGTTGACCTTCAGACCCTCGATCTGGGTCTTGACCTCGGTGGCGTGGCCCAGGTCGCGGATCTCGCGGGCCGAGCGGGCCCGCTTGATGACCGTGACCTGCTTCTCCGCGCCCTTGGTCCAGGCGATCGCGAAGCCCTGCGGCAGCAGGTAGTTACGGCCGAAGCCGTCCTTGACCTCGACGATGTCGCCCGGAGAGCCGAGGCCGGACACCTCCTGAGTGAGGATGATCTTCATGTCCGTGCCTCCTCTCAGCGGGTCGTGGCCGTGTACGGCAGGAGCGCCATCTCGCGGGCGTTCTTGACCGCACGGGCGATCTGCCGCTGCTGCTGCGAGGTCACGCCGGTCACCCGTCGAGCGCGGATCTTGCCGCGGTCGGAGATGAACTTGCGCAGCAGCGCGGTGTCCTTGTAATCGATGTAGGTGATCCCGTCCTTGTCGAGCGGGTTCACCTTCTTCTTCGGCTTGCGAAGGGCCGCAGCCTTAGCCATTGCTCGTGCTCCTGGTTTGCGATCGCGGGCGCTCGGCGCCATCAGAACGGAGGCTCCTCGTCGAAGTTGCCGCCCGAACCACCGCGGGAGGGGGCGGGGGCAGCAGAGGCCCAGGGGTCGTCGAAGTTGCCTCCGCCGCCGCCCTGGCCGCCACCACCACCGAAGCCGCCGCCACCGCCACCGGAGCGGGACATCTTCTGCACCTTCGCCGTGGCGTAGCGCAGCGACGGGCCGATCTCGTCGACCTCCAGCTCGATGACGGTGCGCTTCTCACCCTCGCGGGTCTCGTACGACCGCTGGCGCAGTCGGCCGGACACGATCACGCGAGCGCCGCGCTGCAGCGACTCGGCGACGTTCTCGGCGGCCTGGCGCCAGACCGTGCACGAGAGGAACAGCGGCTCGCCGTCCTTCCACTCGCCGGAGGCCTTGTCCATGAAGCGGGGCGTCGAAGCGACCCGGAACTTGGCGACCGCCGCACCGGAGGGGGTGAATCGCAACTCGGGGTCATCGGTCAGGTTGCCGATGACCGTGATGGTGGTGTCTCCTGCCATGACCATCTCCTCGCGCACTCATCTTTGTGCCGTCAGGCTCTCAGAGCCGTACGACAGCGTGGATGAGGCTTGTGATCCGGACGTGCCGGGTCTAGATGCTCAGCGCATCTCCGGGCGGATGACCTTGGTGCGCAGCACCGACTCGTTGAGTCGGAGCTGACGGTCCAGCTCGCCAACGGCCTCCGGCGTCGCCTGGAGGTCGATGACGGCGTAGATGCCCTCGGCCTTCTTGTTGATCTCGTACGCGAGGCGCCGGCGGCCCCACACGTCGGTCTTCTCCACCGAGCCACCCGCGGTCCGGATCACGTTCAGGTACGTGTCGAGCGACGGGGCGACGGTGCGCTCCTCGAGGCTGGGGTCGAGGATCACCATGACTTCGTAATGACGCAAGACGTGCTCACCTCCTGTGGGCTAAGCGGCCACGGTCCTTCCGTGGCAGGAGGTCGTGCGTCGTTGCCCGCGCCGGTGCCGGGGGAACCCGGCCGGACACACGGACAACCGGACCAGGATAGCCGGTCCGGACGATCATGGCCGGGCCGGTGGTCCCGGTGTGCCGGGTGCGGCGACAGGGGCCCACCTCCGGCGAGCCGGCAGGTGGACCCCTGTCCACGGGACCGCGGGGCGTCCCGTCCGCATTCCTTGGGTGGGACCTGGGGAGGAACGACCACACCGATGAGGTTGGATCGAAGACGCCCCGCGGAGCTTTATCGTGTTGTCACCTGGTCTGACCATACAATGGCTCTCGTCACCACTTGGGGTAAATGGAGGAATTGGTCCTACTGCTGGCCTCCCGTACCGGGATGACGAGCGGATCCCGCCCCGCAGTGCCGGGCCGCACGGCGGGGCGTCCCGTTTCCGGGGGTCCACCCTCGCCCGTCCGTGCTGTGGACCACGTGCGGGCGGAGCGTCGACCATCGATCCCACCTCGGACAACGACCGCCGGGCCGGGTGGTGACGCGGCCGACCCGCCGGGCGCCTCCCGCGAGCGCGCCGACCGTCGCAGGCGCGACGTAGGCTGCCCTGCATGCGAATCGGAGCCCACGTCGACCCGACCGACCCGCTGGCCGAGGCGGCCGCCCGGCAGGCCGAGGCGGTCCAGTTCTTCCTGGCCGACCCGCAGGGCTGGAAGGCCCCGAAGCCGCGCGAGGACGCCGAGCGCCTGCGTTCCGCCGACGTCGACCTCTACGTGCACGCGCCGTACGTGATCAACGTGGCCACGCTCAACAACCGGATCCGCATTCCCAGCCGCAAGCTGCTGCTCGCCCACGCGTCCGCCGCGGCGGACGTCGGGGCCAGAGGGCTGATCGTGCACGGCGGCCACGTCAACGCCGGCCACGACGTCGCGGTCGGCTTCGACAACTGGCGCAAGACCTTCGCGTACGCGGCGGACTCGGGCGGCTTCCCGCTGCCGGTGCTGATCGAGAACACCGCCGGCGGTGACAACGCCTGCGCCCGGCACCTCGACTCGCTGGCCCGGCTCTGGGACGCGCTCGGCGACCACGAGGTCGGCTTCTGCCTGGACACCTGCCACGCGTACGCGGGCGGCGAGGAACTGCTGGGCCTGGTCGACCGGGTGAAGGCGATCACCGGCCGGATCGACCTGATCCACGCGAACAACTCCAAGGGCGCGTTCAACTCCGGCCAGGACCGGCACGACAACCTGACCGGCGGCACCATCGATCCGGAGCTGCTGGTGGCGGTGATCCGCGCGGCCGGCGCACCGGTGATCGTGGAGACCCCCGGCGGCATCGAGGGCCAGACCGCCGACATCGCGTTCCTGCGCGGGCAGTTGGGCGCGGCGGCGTGACGACCGAGCAGTCCGGCACGACCGGCCGCCGGTCCGGCGCCGAGCCCCGTCCGGACGGCGACGCGACCGCACCGGACCGGCCGGACGACGCGACCGGGACGGCCCCGCCCGGCGAGGGTGGGACCGCCGGGGGCGGATCCGGCACGGACGACACCGCCGGAAAGAAGGCCGAGGCCCGGGACGAGGCCGCCGCCGAGGGCGACGCCCACGACGCCCGGACGAACGGCGGCGACGGCGGAACCGCCGCCGACAAGGCCGACGCCGGAGACGAGAACACAACGGGTACGGCCGACGGCGAGGCCGCCGATCCCTGGTCCGCGTTCGGGCCCGCGCCGGAGCCGGTGCTCGGCCGGGCCCGCCGGGCCGTCCGCGCGGTCGGCCGGTTCCTGGTGCACGAGTGGACGCTCGCCGCCGTCGCCGCACTGGCGCTGGCCGCGGCGATGACCTGGCCCACGTTGCGCTATCCGCGGCACACGCTGCCGCAGGACTACTGGGATCCGAGCCTGCAGGCGTGGCAGATGGCGTGGTCCGGCCACATCCTGCGGACCGACCCGGCGATGCTGTGGCACGCGAACACGTTCTATCCGGAGAACTGGAGCTTCGCGTTCTCCGACACGCTCCTCGGGTACGCCCCGGCCGGCCTGATCGGGGTCGGCCCGGAGCACGCCGTGCTGCGCTACAACATCATGTTCGTGCTGGCGCACGCGCTCGCCGCGTTCGGCGCGTACGTGCTGGCCCGGCAGCTCGGCGCGGGCCGCATCGGCGGCGCGGTGGCCGGGGCGAGCTTCGCCTACGCGCCGTGGCTGCTGGCCCAGGCGGGGCACCTGCACATCCTCTCCAACGGCGGCATCCCGCTGGCGCTGGCCATGCTGGCGCGGGGTCACGGCTGGTCGCTGCGGTACGGCTACCGGCCGCGCCGCCGGCACGCGGGCTGGGCGTTCGCCGGGTGGCTGGTGGCCGCGTGGCAGCTCAGCCTGGGGTTCGGTATCGGGCTGCCGTTCGCGTACATGCTGGCCGGGACCGTTCTGGTCGCGGTGGTGCTGTGGTTCGTGCGACGGCGCCGGGTGAAGCGTCCGTTCGGGCGGCGGCTGTTCCTGGCCGACGTGTTCGGCGGGCTCGCCTTCGCCGCGGTGGGCGCGGCGCTGGCGGTGCCGTACTTCAAGGTGGCCGAGCTGCACCCGAACGCGGAACGGACGCTCGGCGACATCGGGCTCTACTCGCCGCCGGCGAGCGGGTTCTTCACCGCGCCGGCCGAGTCCCGGGTCTGGGGCGGGCTGCACGAGGGTGCCCGTGCCGTGCTGCCCTGGCATCCGGAGATGACGCTGCTGCCGGGCTTCGTGCTCTACGCGCTCGCCGCCGGTGGTCTGTTCTTCTCGGTCTGGCGGGTCCGGCACCGGATCTTTCTGCTCGCCGGCGTGCTGGTGACGATGGCGCTGGCGATGGGCACCCGGTTCTTCGGCGGCCGGTTCACCTACGTGCCGTTGTTCGACTACGTGCCGGGCTGGAGCGGGCTGCGCACGCCGGGCCGGATGATGCTCTGGGCCACGCTGCTGCTGGGTCTGCTCGCGGCCGGCGCGGTCACCGCGTTCTGCATGCGGGTACGCGAGCTGGCCGCCGAGCGGGTGCCGCCGTGGCCGGGCCCGTGGCTGCGCCTGGCCACGCTGCTGCCGCTGGCGCTGGTGCTCGTGGAAGGGCTGAACGCCACGCCGCAGCCGGTGGTGCCGCGGCAGCCGGCGGCGATGCGAACTGTGGACGGCCCGATGCTGGTGCTGCCGAGCAGCCAGAACCTCGATCAGCCGGTGATGCTGTGGTCCACCGACCGGTTCCAGCCGATGGTCAACGGCGGCAGCGGTTTCACGCCGCGTTCGCAGGCCCAGATCCGCGAGGCGACAGTCAGCTTCCCGGACTACGCGAGCGTCGACTACCTGCGGCAGATCGGCGTGAAGAACGTGGTCGTGTTGCGCGACGAGCTGGAGGGCACCCCGTGGGAGGGGATGCTCGACCGGCCGGTCGACGCGCTGGGCGTGACGCGGGAGCAGGTCGGCGAGGCGGTCGTGTTCCGGCTGTAGACCGGAACACGACCGTCTCGGTCACACCGGAACGGGTTCGGCGGGCCGTTCGGCGGCGCGCGCCCGCCAGCGCTGATGCCAGGGCGCGTCGGGCGCGCCGTCGAGCACCCCGCCGTCCGGGTCGTCGGCGTAGGTGTGCCGGACGACGTCCAGTTCGGGCCGCATGATGTCCCGGATGACGAATCCGCAGAGCACCGCCACGGTGATCAGGCGCAGGCTCGACGCCAGCACGAAGACGCCCTCGGGGAAGACCGGCCGGGACATGGCCGTGCCGAGCAGTTCGCCGTAGAACGCGGCGAAGTAGCCGACCTCGGCGACCTGCCAGGCCAGGAACGCGCCCCAGCGCGGCCGGGCGAGCACCGCGAGCGGCAGCAGCCAGAGCACGAACTGCTGGGACCACACCTTGCTGAAGATGAGGAACGCGGCGACCACCAGGAAGGCGAGCTGGGCCAGCCGGGGGCGGCGCGGCGCCAGCAGCGCCAGCCCGGCCACGCCGAGGCAGGCCAGGCCGAAGAGCAGGTACGACAGCCAGTTGAGGGTGGGGATGTTCGCGTTGAGCCACTCGAAGGGCCCGAGCTGGCCGGGTGAGGACGGGCTGATCCGGCCGTCCAGGTAGCGGCCGATGTACCAGAGCGTGCCCCAGTCGATGGGGCGCGTGGTGTTCAGGTCGAAGAAGCGTTCCCAGTTCTCCCGGTACGGGATCGCCACCGGCAGGTTCACGGCCACGAGCGTCACCAGCGCGGTCGCCGTGGCGACGAGCCCGGCCAGCAGTTTCCCGGCGCGCAACGCGAGGACCAGGATCGGGCCGAGGATGAACAGCGGCCACATCTTGGCCGCGCCGCCCAGTCCGATGAGGACGCCGGCCAGTCCGGGCAGCAGCAGCGCGTACCGGTCGGGCCGGGCGCGCGCCCAGGCCAGCAGGCCGAACGCGGCCAGGCCGATGGCGAGCAGATCCCAGTTGACGGTGGCGGTGAGCACCAGCGCCGGGGAGAGCGCGAACAACGCGGCGTCCCAGGGTCGTCGTCGGCGCAGGCTGAGGATCACGGCGACGGTGGCGACCGCGAGCGCGCCGAGCACCAGCGCGTTCAGGTTGTAGAACCACTGACCCTGGTTGATGGCGGGGTTGTCGGCGCCGAGGGCGTGCACCGGCAGGCCGAGCGCGCCCATGAAGTACCCGGTCAGCACCGGGTACTCCACCGGGTGGTCGGCGTAGGGCACCTTGCCCTCGTTGAGCCCTTCGGCGTAGTAGAGCGCCAGCACGTCGGTGTAGCACATCCGGGTGTACTGGACGTTGTTCTGCCAGGCGCCGTCCTGGCAGGGCGACTTCTGCACCCAGTGCAGGGCCAGCGTCAGGCACACCAGCGCCAGCACGATCCGGCCGGCGGTCCAGAACCGGCTCTCCCGGCCGGCGGGCCGGTCCAGGGTGGCGGCGTGGTCGCCGAGCGGCCCGCCGATCAGACCGGAGGCGCCCCGGACGAACCAGTCCGAGCGGGACGGGTGGTCCACCGTCTCTGCGGATCGTGGCGCCGCCTCGGACGCGCCGGGCTCATCGATGCCTGCGGGCGACTGGGTGCTCATGGAGAGGCATCCTGCCGTACACCGGGGGTCGCCGTCCCGTCGCGCGCGGAGAAATTCCGGTACGCGAAACGCGGCGGCGGCCGGACCGCTCGGGTCCGGCCGCCGCCGTCAGGTGGTACGCGTCAGTTCTGCCGTGTCGGTGGTGTGCTCGGCAGCAGCCCACCGCCGCCACCGCCACCACCGGGGCGTCCGCCGCCTCCGGGGAGCCCACCCCCGCCGGGGTTGTTGCCACCCTGGTCGCCGCCGCCGGGGTTGCCGCCACCGGGCGTGCCGCCGGGGCAGAACAGACCCAGCGGGTCGCAGTTCGGGCCGCCCGGCTGGCCGGGCTCGTTCGTCGGCGGCGGCGCCTCGCCGTTGCCGGCCTCGTCGTCGCCGACGTTCGCGGCGGGCGGGAACTCTTCCTTGTCCTTGCCCTTGAGCGCGTCGTTCATGAAGCGCTGGAAGATGTCACCCGGCATCCGGGCGCCGCTGATGTCCCGGCCGTCCTTGTACTTGATCGCCTTGCGGTCCTTGACGTTTCCGACCCAGACGGCTGTGGCGAGCTGCGGCGTGTAGCCGATCATCCAGGCATCGCCGTTGCGGGTGGTCTTGTCACCGAGTTCCCAGGTGCCGGTCTTCTCGGCGACCTGCCGGCCCTCCTCGAGGCGCTTGTTGATCTGGCCCGGGTACTGCTTCAGCACGGACGTCACGTCGGCGACGATGTCCTTGTCGATCCGCTGCTGCCCCTTGAGCTTCTCCCCGCCGACCGTGTCCCACTTGCCGGTGTCCGGGTTCTGCTTCTGCACCAGCTTCACGAAGTGCGCCTTGTGGTAGACGCCCTGGTTGGCGAACGTGGCGACGCCGTTGGCGTGGTCGAGCACCGTGATCGGGTACTGGCCGTAGCCGACGACGTGGAAGAACGGCGACGGCGCCAGGTCCTTCGGGTCGGCCTTGGTCAGGTCGTGCGCCTTGGCCGGGTTGGTGTCGGTCTGCCACATGGTGGTGACGCCGGCCTGCTTGGCCATGTCGAGCACCTTGTCCGGGCCGATCTGCTCGGTGATGTAGTAGAACGGCACGTTCAGCGACTTCAGCGTCGACTGCTCGAGCGTGCAGGAGTCACCGCAGGTGACCCGGTCGGCGCCGGCGTTGCTGACCTTGAACTTGGTGCCCTTCGGCGTGAACGCCGATCCCTTCCACCGGGACTTGAGCGAGATGCCTTCCTTCAGGGCGGCGGCGAGCGTGTAGATCTTGAAGCTCGAGCCCGGCGAGTGACCGCCGCTGACCACGCCGTTGTCGACGTTCTTCCCGGCGTAGTCGGTGCCGGTGCCGTTGTCGCCGCCGTAGTAGGCGAGCACCCGGCCGGTCTTCGGGTCGATGGCCACCACGGCGGCCATCAGGTTCGGCGGCTGGCCGGCGAGTTCGGAGCCCTTCTTGGCCCGCTGGGCCGCGGCGAGCGCCGCCTCCTGCATCTTCTGGTTGATGGTGGTGGTGATCTTGTAGCCACCCCGGCTCAGCGCCTTCGAGCACAGCGGCTTCTTCTCGGTCGCCTCGGCCTCGTTGTCGGTGCAGAGCTTCATCTCGCGCAGTTCCTGCGAGACGTAGTTGACGATGTTGCCGTACGGGGTGTCGATGCCGAAGCCGCCGCCGCTGTTCTTCGACGGCTTCGCGATGTTCGTCGGGTACTCGGTGGGGTGCTGCGGCGTGTTCGGCGCGTCCAGCCACTTCTCCGTGATCATGCCGTTGATCACGTAGTTCCACCGGTCCAGCGCGGCGGTCGGGTTGATCGCCGGGTCGTAGCCCTGGTGGGTGGCGCTCGGCTCCGGCTGCTTGATCAGCGCGGCGAGCACCGCGGCCTCGGCCACGGTCAGGCTCTTGACGTCCTTGCCGAAGTAGGTCCGCGCCGCCGCCTGGATGCCGTACGCGCCACGGCCGAAGTAGATGACGTTCAGGTAGTGCTGCATGATCACGCGCTTGTCGTACTTGTCGTTCAGCTTGGAGGCGAGGATCGCCTCCTTCACCTTGCGGCCGTACGTGTCCTGGTTCAAGTTCTCGAACGCGTTGCGCGCGTACTGCTGGGTGATGGTCGAGGCGCCCTGCTTGTCGCCGCCGGTGAGGTTGTTCCACGCGGCGCGGGCGATGCCCTTGTAGTCCACACCGGAGTGCTTGTAGAAGTTCCGGTCCTCCGCCGCGGCGACCGCGTGCTGGACGTGCTCCGGGATCTGGTCGATGGTGACCAGCTGGCGGTTCTGGTCGCCGATCCGGGCGATGGCCTGCTTGCCGGTCGAGTCGTAGATGGTGGTGGACAGCGGCGGGATGGTGTCCTCCGGGAGCACCACCTTGGTGGAGTACCAGGTGAAACTCACCACGCCGATGCCGGCGAGCATGATGAACACGGCGAAGCCGGCGATCAGCATGTTGATCCGGCGGCGCTTCTTCGCCCGCGCCGGGTCCTCGCCGCGGCCACGCCGGCCGGGGCCGGCCGGACCGCCGGGACCACCGGGGCCGCCGCCGGAGGCGCCGGGCACCCGGGCGCGGCCACCGACGGCCGCCGCGCCGACGCTCGCGCGTGCGCCCACGCTCGCACGCCCGCCGGGGCCAGCCGCGCCGACGCTCGCCGCGCCCACCGAGGCGCGTCCGGCCGGAGCGGCCGGGGAGACGGGCACCGACGCCCGGCCGGCGCCCGCGCGTCCGGAGACGCCGGGTGCCGGCGAGACGGGCACCGAGGCCCGGCCGCCCGCGCCGGCCCGGCCGACCGAGGCCGAGCCTGCCGCCCCGCGCGGCGCCGGAGCGCCACCGACCGAGGCCCGGCCGCCCGCGCCGTACGGTGTCGCGGAGGCGCGCGCCGAGGCGCCGCCCTCAGCCGCGCCGGACCAACCGTTCCCGCCCCGGCTCCCTTCGGAACCGGGGTCGCCGTTCGGGCCCGGGATCTGGGCCCGCCCACGCGAAGAACTGGGATCGCCGTAGTTCATTCCTCACACCCTGCCGGTCGCGGTGGGGCGCGGGGGCGCCGCCACCGGGTTGCCGTGAGCTGGAACACGGGACGTTACCCGCCGGCCGTGCCAGCGATCGCCCGTCAAATCCGATCTATTCGGACCAATTACGCGTAAAGGCTGTCGATCCTGCCGCCCGGGGAATGGGCCGGCAGCGATCGGGACAGCCGCGTTCACCGTTGCGCCTCTCGCCTTCGCCGAGGGGTGGAGCCGTTGGCCGCGACCGACTCGTCCGCGTCCTCCGCCTCGCCAGCGAGACCGTCCCGGCCGAGCAGGAACTGCTCGACGAGATGGTTCCAGTCGCAGCCGGGGCAGACCTCCACCACGAACACCTGGAACTCACGCAGCGTCATGGCCAGGACGGGCAACTCGGCCCGGGTACGCGCCTGGCCGGCCGACTGCTTGAGTTCGTCACCGTAAATGTAGTGGACGTGGATCAGGTTCTCGCTGCGGCAGATCGGGCAGCGGTGGTCGGTCGGCTCGCCGTGGAAGCGAGCAGCGTTCTTCAGGTACGGCGAGGCGTCGCAGACGTCGTACGTGCCGATCCGCCCGGCGAGCAGTTCACGCAGCACAGCTCGCTTCTGAAGCGAGTAGTCGACGACCTGGCGCTGCGTACGCATGCGGCAAAGGGTACGCGCTCCCGCGAACCCAGGCGACCATGGTCACGATGCGTGATGATCGCGTCGCGTAAGCAGGGGTTTGCCCCATCCTCACCTCTCCGCTAACGTGCGATGTATCGGTTCGATACATCGCGGTGGTTAGCGCTCCGCGCAGGGGGAAAAGAGGGGATGGCCCGTGCTCGAGCTCGCCATCCTCGGCCTCCTGCAGGAGGCGTCGATGCACGGCTACGAGCTGCGCAAGGAGCTGACCGCCAAGCTCGGTGCCATCCGGGCGGCGATCAGCTACGGCTCGCTCTACCCGACCCTGCGTCGGCTGCAGGCGGCGGGATGGATCGCCGAAGCCGCCGAGACACCCGCGACCGCCGAGGAGGTTCCCGCGCTGACCAGCCGACGCGGTCGGGTGGTCTACACCATTACCGCGGAGGGCAAGGAACGCTTCGCCCAGCTCATAGCGCAGGCTGGACCCGAGACGTACGACGACACGGGCTTCGGCGTGCACTTCGCGTTCTTCGCCCGGACCGACCAGGCCACCCGGCTCCGGATCCTGGAAGGTCGTCGCCGCAAGATCGAGGAACGTCGCGAAGGTCTTCGTGACGTGCTCGGCCGGGCAGCCGAGCGCCTCGACGCGTACACCCTGGAACTGCAGCGCCACGGGCTCGACGCCTGTGAGCGCGAGGTCCGCTGGCTGGAGGAGCTCATCGCCAACGAGCGCTCCGGCCGGGCCCCCGCCGACCCGCGACCCGGGACGGCCGGTGGCCGAGGAGACAACGACAGCCCGCCCACGCCTGGAACGTCCAGGAAAGAGCGGCCGTGATGAAGAAGAAGGAGGCAGACGCTATGGGCTCCGTCCGCGTCGCCATCGTCGGTGTGGGTAACTGCGCCTCGTCCCTCGTACAGGGCGTGGAGTACTACCGGAACGCCGACCCGAACGACCGCGTCCCGGGTCTCATGCACGTCACCTTCGGCGACTACCACGTCTCGGACGTGAAGTTCGTCGCGGCGTTCGACGTGGACGCCAAGAAGGTGGGCATGGACCTCGCGGAGGCGATCGTCGCCAGCGAGAACAACACGATCAAGCTGTGCGACGTGCCGCCGACCGGCGTCACCGTGCAGCGCGGCCCGACCTTCGACGGTCTCGGCCAGTACTACCGCGAGATCGTCGAGGAGTCGGACGCCAAGCCGGTCGACGTGGCGCAGGCGCTGCGCGACGCGCAGGTCGACGTGGTCGTCTCCTACCTCCCGGTGGGCTCCGAGGAGGCCGACAAGTTCTACGCCCAGGCCGCGATCGACGCCGGCTGCGCGTTCGTGAACGCCCTGCCGGTCTTCATCGCCTCCGACCCGGAGTGGGCGAAGAAGTTCACCGACGCCGGCCTGCCGATCGTCGGCGACGACATCAAGAGCCAGGTCGGTGCCACCATCGTGCACCGCGCCCTGGCGAAGCTCTTCGAGGACCGCGGGGTCGAGCTGCTGCGCACGTACCAGCTCAACTTCGGCGGCAACATGGACTTCATGAACATGCTGGAGCGCAACCGCCTGGTCTCGAAGAAGATCTCGAAGACCCAGTCGGTGACCTCCCAGATCCCGCACGAGATGAGCAAGAGCGACGTGCACATCGGCCCGTCCGACCACGTGCCGTGGCTCGACGACCGCAAGTGGGCGTACATCCGCCTGGAGGGCCGCTCCTTCGGTGACACCCCGCTCAACGCGGAGCTGAAGCTCGAGGTGTGGGACTCGCCGAACTCGGCCGGTGTCATCATCGACGCCGTCCGCGCCGCGAAGATCGCGCTGAACCGGAAGATCGGTGGCCCGATCCTCTCCGCCTCCTCGTACTTCATGAAGTCCCCGCCGGAGCAGTACGCCGACCACGACGCGCACGCCGCCGTCGAGGCGTTCATCGCCGGCGAGATCGAGCGCTGACGCGCTGACACGCACAAGAAGGAAGGCCGGGTCCGCGCGGACCCGGCCTTCTTTCTTCGCGTCCGTCAGGACCAGGCTCGCCGCAGGGCCACTGACGCCTCCAGCTCCAGCAGCGTCACCTTGCGCGGCAGCCCGCCACCGAAGCCGACCAGCTTGCCGCCCGCGCCGACGATCCGGTGACAGGGCACGATCACCGGCACCGGATTGCGGTTGCAGGCCACCCCGACCGCCCGGGCGCCTCCGGGGTCTCCGACCGCCTTCGCCACCTCGCCGTAGGTCTTCGTCTCCCCGTACGGGATGCGGGTCATCTCCCGCCACACGGCGCGCTCGAACTCGGAGCCCCGGGGTGCCGACACCGGCACGGTGAACTCGGTCAGCTCACCGGCGAAGTACGCCCGCAGCTCCGCCACCGCCAGCCGGGCCACCGCGTCGCCGGGTTCGCCTGACGCCCCGTCCACCCGGCCGAAGTGCGCGCCGCGCACCGCGTCGTCGTCGGTGCCGACGGAGAACTCGCCGATCGGGGAGTCGAGCACGGTCCAGCGCATGCCACCCATTGTCGCGCCCACGCCGACATTCTCCCCGGCCGGTTCCCTGAGGGCGGGCTGGACGACCGCTGAGCGAAGTCGATGTTGCACGGCGTCGATACCGTGCAGGTCATGGCCACCGGGACGCTCATCTTCCTGATCATCGGCGGGATCGGTGTCGGCGTGCTGACCCTCGCCCTGCTCGGCTCGGGAGTGCTCCACCTCGGCCAGCCGGACGTCGACGGGCCGGTGTCGCTGGAGGCGGCCGCCGGGTTCACCGGGGCGTTCGGTTTCGGCGGCGCGATCGTCAACGAGCTGCTCGGGGGTCGTACCCCCGGAATGATCGCGGCGGCGGTGGCCGGCGGCGCGCTCGCCGCCGTGCCCACCGGCTGGCTGGCGGCGCGGCTGAGCCGCGCGGCCCGCAACATGCGCACGGACGCCACACCCACCCGCGACCACCTGGCCGGCGCGATCGGCCTGGTGGTGACGCCGATCCCCAGCGGCGGCTACGGCGAGGTGCGGGTACGCCTCGCCGGCCAGCCGGTGAAGCTCAACGCCCGCGCCGACGGGCCGATCGCGGTCGGCACCCGGATCTTCGTGGTCGAAGCACTGAGCGAGACCAGCGTGCACGTCGAAACCTACTGACACCACCACACAGACGGGAACGCCCATGCCCCTGCTCGTCGCCATCGGCGGCGCGGTCCTCCTCGCCGTCGTCCTCGTTCTCTTCGTGTTGTCCCGGATCAAGGTGGCCGGGCCGAACCAGGCGTTCATCGTCACCGGCCGCAAGGGCCGCACCACCCAGTCCGCCGACGGAGCCCGCTCCACCGACATGTCCGGCCAGAAGGTCGTGCTCGGCGCCTCGGTCTTCGTGCTGCCGGTGGTGCAGAAGCTCCAGTCGCTCGACCTGTCCAGCCGCCGGATCGATGTCAGCATCCGCGGCGCGGTGAGCAAGCAGGGCATCCGCACCGAGCTGCACGGCGTGGCGATCGTGAAGGTCGGCGGCACCGAGGACGCGATCCGCGCCGCCGCCCAGCGCTTCCTGAACCAGCAGGAGGAGATCGACAACTTCACCCGCGAGGTGCTCGCCGGCGCGCTGCGCTCGATCGTCGGGCGGCTCACTGTCGAGGAGATCATCCGGGACCGGGCGGCGTTCGCCAGCGCGGTCGCCGAGGAGGCCGAGCACTCGATGACCAACCAGGGCCTGGTGCTCGACACGTTCCAGCTCCAGGACATCTCGGCCGAGGGCTCCTACCTCCAGGACCTGGGCCGGCCGGAGGCGGCCCGGGTGCTCAAGGACGCGGCCATCGCCGAGGCGCGGGCCCGGCAGCAGGCCGAGCAGGAGCGGCTGCTCGCCGAGGAGGCGATCGCCGAGGCGAACCGGAACCTGGCGCTCAAGCAGGCCGGCATCCAGGCCGAGATCGACGCGGCGAAGGCGAAGTCGGCGGCGGCCGGGCCGCTCGCGCAGGCCGAGCGGGACCAGGCGATCCTCTCCGAGCAGCAGAAGGTGGCCGAGCGCAACGCCGAGCTGAAGCAGCGCCAGCTCGACACCGAGGTGCGCAAGCCGGCCGACGCGGCCCGGTACAAGGTCGAGCAGGAGGCCGAGGCGGCACGCAACGCGGCGGTGCTCAACGCCGACGCGCAGCGGCAGGCCACCATCGCCGCCGCGCAGGCCTCCGCCGAGCAGGCCCGCCTCACCGGTGAGGGCGAGCGGGCCCGGCGGGCCGCGCTGGCCGAGGCTAACGCGATCGAGGGCGCCAAGGAGGGTGAGGCCGAGCAGCGCCGTCGTTCCGCGATCGCCGAGGCGGTCGAGCGGGAGGGCCAGGCCGAGGCCGCGGCCATCCTGGCCAAGGGTCAGGCCGAGGCCGACGCGATGGCCCGCAAGGCCGAGGCGTTCGCCGCGTACGGCGAGGCGGCCGTGCTGGACCTGCTGGTCAAGGTGCTGCCCGAGGTGGTCGGCGCGGCCAGCGCCCCGATCGGCGCGATCGACAAGATGACGGTGATCTCCACCGACGGCGCGTCGTCGCTGACCAAGTCCGTGGCCGGCAACGTCGCACAGGGCCTCCAGCTCGGCAGCGACCTGACCGGCATCGACCTGGCCGGGCTGCTGGCGCGGCTGGGCAGCAGCGCCCAGCACAACGGCAAGACCACAGTGGACGGCACCACGGTCACCCCGTGACGACGGACGCCCGCCGGTTCCCCTCGGGAGCCGGCGGGCGTCGTGCGGTGGTACGGATCAGAGCACGGCGACGACGAACTTCTCGCCCGCGCCCAGGCCGAGGGTCGGGCTGTTCCAGTCGATGGTCCGGCTCGCGATGAGCTGGCTGGTGCCGGCGCTGCCGGCGGTGACCGCCTTCTCGTTGATGTTCGCGTACAGGTAGACCGAGCCGTCGGCGTTGTAGTCGAGGAACGACATCCCCTCCCACGCGCCGATCGAGGCGCCCCGCGCGATCAGCGGCTTCGCCCCGGCGCTCTCCGCCGTCACGAACTTGCCGTTGATCTGGGCCTTCAGACCGAAGGTGCCGTAGCCGTCACCCACGTTCACCAGCTCGTACTTCTCCCAGGCGCCGACGGTCGCCGAGCGGGCGATCAGCGGCTTCGCCCCGGCGTTCTCCGCCGTCACGAACTTGCCACTGGCCACCGACTTGATGCTCACGAGGGGTGCCGGGGCGTCGAAGTCGAACTTCTCGGCGGTGCCGATCGCGGTCTTGCTCGCGATCAGCGGGGAGGTGGCGCTCGGCGCGGTGACGTACTTGCCGTTGATCGCCGCCTTCAGGCTGATCGTGCCGTCGGTGTTGTCGACGATCTGGAACTTCTCCCACGCGCCGATGGTGGCCGAGCGGGCGATCAGCGGCTTCGCCCCGGCGCTCTCCGCCGTGACGAACTTGTTCGTGACCCGCGCCCGCAGGCCGAACAGGCCTCCGCCGGCGTCGACCACGTCGTACTTCTCCCAGGCGCCGATCGAGGTGCCCCGGGCGATCAGCGGCTTCGTCCCCGCGCTCTCCGCGGTGACGTAGCGGCCGTTGACGCGGGCCTTGAGCCCGTACGAGCCGCGGGCCGTCACGGCCGAGCCGATGTGCAGCAGCCGGTCGGTGGAGCCCATGATGTCGTGCACCGCGCCGCCGATGCCGGTGGTCACGATCGAGTCGCGCACCTGCTGCGGCGACCAGCCCGGGTGCTCCTCCAGGAGCAGCGCGGCGGCGCCCGCCACGTGCGGGGACGCCATCGAGGTGCCGTTCATCGACTCCGAGCCGGCGCTGGTGCCGGCCTTGGCCGAGACGATGCCGGTGCCGGGGGCGAACAGGTCCAGGCAGCGGCCGTAGTTGGAGAACCAGGCGCGCATGTCGACCCGGTCGGTGGCCCCGACGGTGATGGCGGCGGGCACGCTCGCCGGCGAGGAGCCGCAGGCGTCCTGCATGCTGTTGCCGGCCGCTACCGCGTAGGTGATGCCGGAGGCGATCGAGCGGGCGACCGCGTCGTTGACGGCCTGGTCGACGCGGTCGACGCCGAGGCTCATGTTCGCCACGGACGGCCCGGTGGCGTTCGTGGTGACCCACTCGATGCCGGCGATCACCTGCTCGGTGTCGCCCTGGCCGGAGCAGTCGAGGACCCGGACGGCGACCAGGTCGACGGCCTTCGCGACGCCGTACGTCGTACCGCCGATCGTGCCCGCCACGTGCGTGCCGTGCCCGTCGCAGTCCTGCGCGACGTCGTCCTGCTCGACCGCGTCGTAGCCGTTGCGGGCGCGCCCGCCGAAGTCCTGGTGGTCGATGTCGATGCCGGTGTCGATCACGTACGCGGTCACGCCGGCGCCGGTCGACGGGTAGGTGTACCTGCCGTCGGTCCGGGTCTTGAGCTGGTCGATGCGGTCCAGGCCCCACGGCGGGGTGGTCTGGGTGCCGGCGGTGCTCCAGCGCTGGACCTGCTGGACGTACTCGACGTCCGGGTCGGCGGCGAGCCGCGCGGCCTGCCGGGCGTCCATGGTGGCCGAGTAGCCGTTCAGCGCCTTGCCGAAGACCCGGCGGACGGTGCCGCCGTGCTCGCCGGCCAGCGCGGACGCGGCGGACTTCACCTTGGCCGGGGTGGTCTTGCCCTTCTTGAGGACCACGATGTAGCGGCCGGGCACCGCCTCGGCCGTGCCGGCGCCACGGACCGACGGTCGCTTCGGGTCGGCGAGGGCCGGCCCGGCGACGGTGGCGCAGAGGATGGAGGTGGCGCTGGTGAGGGCGAGCCCCACGAGGGCGGAGCGGCGCAAGCCGCCACGACGTGTCACGAATTGTCTCCCCGTGTCCAGCGACCGTCCGGATCGGACGGGCGGATGAATCAGAACAGCCGCATCTGTCGATTCGGCGGCTGCCGATGACTCATCATGCGGGAGACATCGACCGGAGCGGGTCAACCGTTCGGTCGACACGCCGGCGTATCGTCGTCAGATCCGCGGCGCCGGCCTCAGCCGGTGATGCCCTCGTCGCGCGCCCAGCGCAGCAGCTCCGCCTCGGCCTCGTCGCGGTCCAGCGGCCCGCGTTCCAGCCGCAGCTCCTTGAGGTACTGCCAGGCGCGACCGACCACCGGCCCCGGCGGTACGCCGAGCAGCTCCATGATCGCGTTGCCGTCCAGGTCGGGGCGGACCCGGGCCAGGTCCTCCTCGGCCGCGATCCGGGCGATCCGCTCCTCCAGCGCGTCGTAGTCGGCCGCGAGCTGGGCGGCCTTGCGCCGGTTGCGGGTGGTGCAGTCGGAGCGGGTCAGCTTGTGCAGCCGGGACAGCAGGTCACCGGCGTCGGTGACGTACCGGCGGACCGCCGAGTCGGTCCACTCGCCCCGGCCGTACCCGTAGAAGCGCAGGTGCAGCCCGACCAGCTTGACCACCTGGGAGGTGATCTCCTTGGAGTAGCGCAGCGCCTTCATCCGGTTCTTGGTCAGCCGGGCACCGACCACCTCGTGGTGGTGGAAGCTGACCCGGCCGTCCGCGCCGACCGCCTTGGTGGCGGGCTTGCCGATGTCGTGCATGAGCGCGGCCATCCGCAGCACGAAGTCGCAACCGTCGGACTCCATCGACATGGCGTTGCTGACCACCGTGAGCGTGTGCTCGTAGACGTCCTTGTGCTGGGCGTGCTCGTCGATGGTGAGCTTCAGCCCGGTCAGCTCGGGCAGGAAGCGCTCGGCCAGCCCGGTGTCGACGAGCAGGCGCAGCCCGGTGATCGGGTCGGCACCGCAGAGGAGCTTGGTGAACTCGTCCCGGATCCGCTCGGCGGTGATCCGGTCCAGGTCCGCAGCCATCTCGGTCATCGCCGCGCGGACGTCCGGGTGGACGGCGAAGCGGAGCTGCGCGGCGAACCGGGCCGCGCGCAGCATCCGCAGCGGGTCGTCGCGGAACGACTCCTGCGGCGTTCCCGGGGTACGAATGATCTTGGCGGCCAGATCGGCCAGTCCGCCGTACGGGTCGGTGAACCGGTGGTCCGGAAGACTGACCGCCATCGCGTTGACTGTGAAGTCGCGGCGCTTGAGGTCCTCGGTCAGGCTGGTGCCGTACTGCACCACCGGGTTGCGGCTGACCTGGTCGTAGACCTCCGCGCGGAACGTGGTGATCTCCAGGTTGAGGCCGTCGCGCTGGCAGGCGATGGTGCCGAACTCGCGTCCGGTCTCCCAGATCGACTCGGCCCAGCCGCGGATGACCTTGATGGTCTCGTCCGGGTGGGCGTCGGTGCAGAAGTCGAGGTCGTTGCCGAGCCGCCCGAGCAGCGCGTCGCGGACGGATCCGCCCACCAGGTGCAGTTCGTGACCGGCCTGGGCGAAGCGCCGGCCCAGCTCGTCGGCGACCGGTGAGACTCGGAGCAGTTCGGCGACGGCGTTGCGCTGCGCGGCGGTCAGTTCGCGGCGGTCGGCGGCGTGGGAGGCGGAGGCTTCGGACATGGGATCGCCAGCCTATCGGGCCGGAGGTGGATCGACCGCGCCGGGCGCGGGTAACGGGTCCGGGTTGACTAAGGTTCCGGTTGGGCGGGGCCGGCCGGGCCCGATCGCCACGTACCCCCTGGAGGCTGGCAGATGAGCGGCGGGCTCTACCGCAGCGCGAACGCGCACGGCGGCGGCCTGCCGCCGGACGACGGCGCCACCTTCATCTCGGCCGAGCCCCTGAACCAGCCCGGCGTCGAGGCCGTCGCACCGCCGCAGGAGGTGGTCGCCGAGACCAGCGCCGCGGCGAACAGCGCGGTGATGGCGATCGGCAGCCTGGTGAGCCGGGGTACGGGGTTCATCCGCAACCTGATGATCGGCGCCGCGCTCGGCACGATGGTCGGCGACGCGTTCACCACCGCCCAGTTCCTGCCCAACCAGGTGTACGAGTTCCTGCTCGGCGGCGTGCTGACGAGCGTCCTGGTGCCGGTGCTGGTGCGCCGCCGCAAGATCGACGCGGACCGGGGCGAGGCGTACGCGCAGCGCCTGCTGACGCTCGCGGTATTGGCGCTCGCCGCGACCGCGCTGATCGCGGTGCTGCTGGCCCCGGTGCTGACCGCCGTGTACGCGGCCGGCGGCGACGATCCGGCGTACACCACGCTCGTCACCCGGCTGTCGTACCTGATGCTGCCGATGCTGTTCTTCACCGGCATCAGCGCGCTGATCGCCGCGGTGCTGAACACCAGGGGGCACTTCGCCGCCCCGATGTGGGCGCCGATCCTCAACAACCTCGTGTCGATCGGCACGTTCGGCCTGTACATCGTCGTCTTCGGCGCGACCGGCCTCCGGCCCGACGAGGTGGGCTGGGACCGGATCCTGCTGGTCGGCGGCGGCACGCTGCTGGGCGTGGCGGTGCAGGCGATCGGCCTGCTGCCCGCGCTGCGCAAGGTCGGCTTCCGGTGGAAGGCGCGGTTCGACTTCCGCGAGCTGGGGCTGCGCGAGCTGGCCCGGCTCGGCGCCTGGATGTTCTGCTACGTCGCGGTCAACCAGCTCGGCCTCTTCGTGGTGGTCAACCTGCTCAACCGGGCCAGCGGCGGGGACGGCGAGAACGCCGGCCTGCTGATCTACAACAACGTCTTCCTGCTGCTGATGATGGCGCACGGCATCATCGCGGTCTCGATCATCACGGCGCTGATGCCCCGGATGAGCGCGGCGGCGGCCGAGAACCGGTTCCACGACGTCACCGCCGACCTGTCCCGCGGCACCCGGATGGTCACCGCGGTGCTCGCGCCCATCGCGGTCTGCTACGCGGTGCTGGCCGCCCCGATCTCGGTGGTGGTCTTCCGGTACGGCGCGTTCACCGGCGACAACGCGGTGGCCACCTCGACGGTGCTGCTCGTGGCGGCGCTGGGCCTGGTGCCGTTCGCGGTGAGCCAGCTCTTCACCTTCGCGTTCTACGCGTTGCCGGACACCCGTACCCCGGCTCTGATCAACATCCCGGTGGTGGCGCTGCGCGTCCTGCTCCAGGTGGGCCTGTTCCTGCTCTTCTCGAACACGTTCGCGGCCGCCGGGATGATGCTCGGCAACGCCGTGTCGTACCTGGCGGCGGCGATCATCTCGGCGATGCTGCTGCGGCCCCGGGTGGGCCGGATCGGACTGGGCGGGATCATGCGGACGCTCGGCCGGGTGGTCGTGGCGGCGCTCGGCGCGGCGCTCGTCGGCGTGCTCGTGGTGGCTGTGCTCCCCGGCGACCCGGCGAGCCTGAGCTGGCTCGCCGCGGCGGTCCAGTTGGTGATTGGCGGCGCGGCGATCGGCGCGACCTATCTCGGGCTCGCCATGGTGCTGCGGATCGGCGAGATCACCGAGGTGGTCGGGATGGTCCGGCGGCGCCTCGGGCGTTGACCCCCTCGGTGACCGACGGTGAACGAGGATCACCAGGCTGGGGATACGGCTGTGGATAACTTGGAATTCCGCCGTCCAATGGGCCTCTCGGCCTGTGGACAACCAACCGTACGGACGAGGGAGCGCAGGCCGGGGCGGGGAAAACCTCCCCGTCTCCGCACCGGTACGCCCCTGTGCCGCCTCGTTGCCGCCAACCTTTAGATTGACGGTGCGTGTCCGGCTCGCCCGCCGGGTGGGCGGGCGACCCGGCCGGGGCCCGTGGCGACTGGCCTTCCGGCCGGTCACAGCGGGAAGATGACATGTCGGAGAACCGGGCATCCCGGGTAAGGTCGCTCTCGACGGGTACGACCGGGATCGGCGCGGGTGTCGAGACCGCCGGCCGTTCCACCGAAGGCAGAGCGGGAAGCCACATGCCCAGCAGCACGGGTCCATCGATCGACGCGATCACCGAGGGAGGACGGGTGACCCAGGTCGGCGAGGGTCAGGAAGCGGAGGAGACCTCTCCTGCGGTCGTGACCTTCGGTGCTCCCACTGTCGGTGAGCTGCTCGCGGAGCGGTACGAACTGGTCGAGCACATCAACAACGACAGCGCGGGCCGGCTGGTCTGGCGCGGTGTCGACGTGGTGCTCCGCCGTCCCGTCGCCGTGGTCCTCCGCTACCCGGGTGGCGACTCCGCCACCGAGATGCTTCAGGCCGCGGTCGCCGCGAGCCGCGTCATCCACCCCAACCTGGTCGGCGTCTACGACGCGATCGACGAGGACGACCGGGCCTACGTGGTCCGCGAGTGGGTCGACGGGCAGTCGCTGCGCGAGCTGGTCGCCGCCGACGGGCCGCTGGACCCGGCCCGGGCCACCGCGATCGGCAACGCCGTCGCGAGCGCCCTCGCCGCCGTGCACGCCACCGGCATGGTGCACGGCAACCTCCACCCCGGCACCGTCATGATCAGCGACGACGGCCGCGTGGTGCTCGCCGACGCGCGTACCGACGGCGCGGACAGCCAGGAGAACGACCTGCGCGCGGTCGGCGGGGTGCTCTACTTCGCCCTGACCGGGCACTGGCCGCACGGCGAGGCCCCGCTGCACGGCGCCACCGCCGGGCACGGCCGCGCCGCCCTGCCGGACGCCGTCCGGGACGCCGGCGGCGCCATCGCCGCGCCACGGCAGATGCGCGCCGGTGTGCCGGCCTACCTCGACGACCTCACCATGGACCTGCTCGACGCGGAGATCCCTCCGCCGTCGTCGGACGTGCTGGCCGCCGAGCTGAGCCGGCTCGACATCCCCGCCGACGAGCAGTTCCTGGAGCAGGCCGGTCCGCTGCGTTTCACCGCCGAGCCCGGCGAGGAACCCTCACCGCTGGCCGCGGCCGGCGGTCGCAAGGTCGCCATCGGCATCGCCGGTCTGCTGGCGGTCGCCCTGGTCGGGCTGCTCATCGGCATCAACGCGCTCGGTGGTGGCGACGACGGCGACAAGGAGCCGGTCGCCCAGCCGTCGAACAGCGCGCCGGCCACCGGGGGCGGCGCCGAGCCCGCCGCGCAGGTCCGCAAGCTCACCATCCAGGACGTACGGATCATCGACCCGGACGGCGACCGCGCCGAGGTGCGCAACGCCGAGAAGGTGATCGACGGGAACGACGACGAGGGCTGGGAGACCAACAGCTACCGCAACAACGGCAAGTTCGGCGGCCTCAAGAAGGGCATGGGTGTCTGGATCGACCTGGGCGCCCCGCACACGGTCAAGCAGCTGGAGGCGACGCTCTCGGCCACCGGTGCCACCGTGGAGCTGCGTACCGGCGCCCGCGGCGACTTCCCGTCCAGCTCCTCCGGCGACAAGCAGCTCGTCAACGCCTACTCGACGCTGATCGGGCCGGCGAACGAGGACGGCGGCACCAAGATGATCTTCAACGCCTTCGAGCCGGACCAGAAGTACCAGTACCTGCTGTTCTGGATCACCAAGCTGCCGGCGAAGGACAGCGGCAACAGCTGGAAGCTCGGCGTCCAGGAGATCGTGGTCCAGGGCTCGTGACCCGGCCGCCGTCCCCGCCGCGCCACCTCCGCCGGATGTGGTGATGGCGGAACGCGACGGCGCGCAGCCCGGCCGCTCCGACCTGGAGCTGCTCCGGGCACACGCGGCAGGCGACCGGGACGCCTTCACCGAGCTGTTCCGACGGCACCGGGACCGCCTCTGGGCGGTCGCGCTGCGGACGATCGGCGACCGCGAGGAGGCCGCCGACGCCCTCCAGGACGCCATGCTGTCGGCGCACCGTGCCGCGGCCCGGTTCCGGGGCGACTCGGCGGTCACCACCTGGCTGCACCGCATCGTGGTGAACGCCTGCCTGGACCGGATCCGGCGGCGGCAGACCCACGCCACCGTCCCGCTGCCCGACGGCGTGCACACCGACGGCGAACCGGGCCGGCACACCGGCGGTCCGGAACCGGCCGCGCCGGCCCACGATCACGACACCGCGCTCGTGGTCCGGCAGGCGCTCGCGGCACTGCCCGCCGAACAGCGGGCCGCGCTGGTCCTGGTCGACGTGCAGGGCTACCCGGTGGCCGAGGTCGCCGCCATGCTCGGGGTCGCCGAGGGCACGGTCAAAAGCCGGTGCGCCCGCGGCCGGGCCCGCCTCGCCGTGCTGCTCGGGCACCTGCGTACCGGCACCGACGCACCGGCCGCCGACGTGCCGCGGCTCACCTCCGGGAACCGCAGACGCCCCGAGGGCGTCGGATCCTCGTCGGGAGCGTCCCGTCAGGCCGTCAGCCAGGAGGAGCCGTGACTTCCCGGGAGTTCAGCGAGGTCGACCACGACCTGCTCGCCGACTACCTCGGCGGGGCGCTGGACGGCACCCCCGAGCAGGCGACAGTGGCACGGCTGGTCGAGCAGGACCCGACGTGGCGTGCCGCGTACGAGAATCTCGCCGACGCGATCGACCTGGTCGGCGCCGACCTGGCCGGCTGGGCCGCGGCCCCCGCGCCGGAGATGCCGCAGGCGGTGGCCGACCGGATCACCGCGGCGCTCGCCGGCGCCGGCCCCGCGCTGCGCGACGGTACGCCGCTCGTGCCGGCGCAGTCCGGCGGCGCGAGCCGGCCACCCGGCACGGCACCCCGTCCCGACCGGCACAGCGGCCCCGGTCGTCGTCCCCGGCGCTGGGCCCGCATCGCCGGGCCGGTGGCCCTGGCCGCGGCCTCGGTCGCCGCGGTGGGGCTCGGTGTCGGCCGGATGGCCGACCCGGGCGACAGCGGTACGGCCGACCAGGCGGCCCGGGAGGCGGCGCCGATGGCCGCCGCGCCGTACCGGACCACCGGACCGGCAGTGCGCAGCGGCACCGACTGGACGCCGGAACGCCTCGCCGGCGCCCGGGCGCCCGCCGGAGCGAAGTCGATCCCCGGAGACATGGCCGGTCCGTCCGGCGCGGCGAAGGACGGCGCGGAGACGCCCCTGTCCATGGACAGTCAGCGCCTCAGCGGCCTCGGCGGGCTGGACCGGCTGACCCGCCCGGAGAACCTCGCCGCGTGCCTCACCGCGATCGGGGTCGAGCACGGTTCCGGGCCGCTCACCGTGAACATGGTCGACTACGCCCGGTTCCAGGGCGCACCGGCGCTCGTGGTGACGTTCGCGGACGCGGGCGGCGCCCGCTGGGGCTGGGTGAGCGGGCCGGAGTGCGGAGTACCCGGGTCCGGCGCGGACACGCGGTTCCGGACGCGGGTAGGGTGAAAACGCGGTCACGACGCTTGTCCCGCCACGTGACCTGACCCACCGGATGACCGGCTCGGGAATCCCCGCTTCGTACGATGACGTTCTGCAAGTCAGGCGCCGGCGCCCCTGAGCCGTCGGCACTCGGGATCGACATCGGTGCGACCGGTGACGAACACACACATCGGGAGACGGCAGTGGACGAGGTCCGCAACCTGATCATCATCGGCTCCGGTCCGGCCGGCTACACGGCGGCGGTCTACGCCGCCCGCGCCAACCTGAAGCCCCTGGTGATCGAGGGCGTGCAGTCGGGTGGCGCGCTGATGACCACCACCGAGGTGGAGAACTTCCCCGGCTTCGCGGACGGCATCCTCGGCCCCGAGCTGATGGACAACATGCGCAAGCAGGCCGAGCGCTTCGGCGCCGAGTTCCTCACCGACGACGTGACGCGGGTCGAGCTGAAGGACACCGGCGAGATCGGCTCCGACGCGGTGAGCACCGTGTGGGTGGGCGAGACCGCGTACCGCGCGCACGCCGTCATCCTCTCCACCGGTTCGGCCTGGCGTCCGCTGGGTGTGCCGGGTGAGCAGGAATACCTCGGCCACGGTGTGTCGTCCTGCGCCACCTGTGACGGCTTCTTCTTCCGCAACCAGCACATCGTGGTGGTCGGCGGCGGCGACTCGGCGATGGAGGAGGCGAGCTTCCTCACCCGCTTCGCCGAGTCGGTGACGATCATCCACCGCCGCGACTCGTTCCGCGCCAGCAAGATCATGGCGGACCGGGCGCTGGGCAACGAGAAGATCAAGGTCGAGTGGAACTCCGTGGTCGAGGAGATCCTCGGCGACGACGGCAAGGTCAACGGCGTACGGGTGCGCAACGTGCACACCGGCGAGAGCAAGGTGCTCGACGTCACGGGCGTGTTCGTGGCGATCGGGCACGACCCGCGCAGCGAGCTGTTCCGCGGTCAGGTCGAGATGGACGACGAGGGGTACGTGAAGGTGCAGGCCCCCAGCACCCGTACCAGCGTGCCCGGTGTGTTCGCGGCGGGCGACGTCGTCGACCACACCTACCGGCAGGCCATCACGGCGGCCGGCACCGGCTGCGCCGCCGCGCTGGACGCCGAGCGGTTCATCGCCACCATTCAGGGCTGAGAGTTCCACGAGCAAGGTTCGGAGGAGGAGAGTTCATAGTGGGAGCAACCAAGGCGGTCACGGACGCCAGCTTCGTCAGTGACGTGCTGCAGTCCGACAAGCCGGTTCTGGTCGACTTCTGGGCGGAGTGGTGCGGCCCCTGCCGCAAGGTCTCGCCGCTGCTGGAGGAGATCGCGGGCGAGATGAAGGACCAGGTCACCATCGTCAAGCTCAACATCGACGAGAACCCGGAGACGGCCCGCGCCTACCGGGTGATGTCGGTGCCGACGCTGACCATCTTCAAGAACGGCCAGCCCGTGCAGTCGATCGCCGGCGCCAAGCCGAAGGGCGAGCTGGTCAAGCTCATCGAGTCGGCGCTCTGAGCCGTACCGGCACCGCCGCAACCCCCGTCACCACGCCCGGTGGCGGGGGTTGCGGCTTTCCTGACCTGCATGAACACGAACCCGCCGGGTATCGCCCACGGTACGCTCCGTAAGCATCCGTCGGAGTTCCGGTCCGCCAACGTCCGTGCAGAGGGGGTCGTCGTGCGTCCGATCCGACCCGGTGACCAGGGACCGGCGGTGGCCGAGATCCGTACCGTCCTCGCCGGCCTGGAACTTCTTCCCGCCGAGGCCGGAGGAGACGACTACGACGCACAGACCGAACGCGCGGTACGGGCCTTCCAGCAGTCCCGCGGCCTCAGCGTCGACGGGCGGGTGGGCGCCGAGACCTGGCGGGCGCTCGACGCGGCCCGCTGGCGGTTCGGGGCCCGCGCGCTCTACCACGCCGTACCCGAGCCGCTGACCGGCGAGGACGTCCGCTCGCTCCAGGAACGCCTGCTGGAGATGGGGTACGACGTGGGCCGCGCCGACGCCATCTACGGCATCCGCACCTCCCGCGCGGTGGCGCAGTTCCAGCGGGAGATGGGCCTGAAACCGGACGGCTCGTGCGGGCCGCACACCGTCAACGCGCTGCGCCGCCTCGGCCGCAAGGTGGTCGGCGGGCGCCCGCAGTGGCTGCGCGAGTCCGACGCCATCCGGCAGGCCGGGCCGACGCTCATCGGGCGGACCGTGGTGATCGACCCGGGGCACGGGGGCACCGACCCGGGCGTGGTGGTGCCCGACGGCACGCTGCGCTGGAGCGAGGCGGACCTCGTGCACGACCTCGCCAGCCGGCTGGAAGGGCGGCTCGCCGCCGCCGGCGTACGGGTGCAGCTCACCCGGGGTCCGTCGCCCGGCGACTGCCTGCCGGACGCGGACCGGGCCCAGCTCGCCAACTCCCTCGGCGCCGACGTGTTCATCTCCCTGCACACCGACGGGCACGCCAACCCGGAGGCCGAGGGTGTGGCCACCTACCACTACGGCACCGACAACGGCGTCACGTCGGCGACAGGCGAGCGCCTGGCCGGGCTCGTGCAGCGGGAGATCGTGGCCCGCACCGGGCTGCGCGACTGCCGTACCCACGCCAAGGCATGGGAGCTGCTCCGGCTCACCCGGATGCCCGCGGTACGCGTCGAGGTCGGCTACCTCACCTCACCGGACGACCGGGCGCGGCTCGTCGACCCGCGCTTCCGGGACCGGGTGGTCGAGGCCATCGTGGCCGGCGTGCAGCGGATGTACCTGCCGATCGAGCGGGACGTGCCGACCGGCTCGATCGACGTGAGCGAACTGCGGGCGATCGTGGCCGCCGGCACCGTCGTCGACTGACCCGCGGCTCAGCTCGTCGAGCGGGTGGCGGGTGCCGGGCGGACCGGCCGCAGCAGCGTCTCCGGGCTCATCGAGCCGAGCAGCTTCTCCAGCGCGTACTCGACGTCCGACTTCCAGCTCAGCGCCGTCCGCAACTCCAGCCGCAGGCGGGGGTAGCGCGGGTGCGGCCGGACCGTCTTGAAGCCCACCGAGAGGAAGAAGTCGGCGGGTGCCACGCACGCGCGGGCCGGGTCGTCCGCGTCGTCGCCGAACTTGGCGTCGCCGAACGCCTCGATCGCCTTGATGCCGCGCTTGGTCAGGTCGCGGGCCACGCCCTGCACCAGCATCCGGCCCAGGCCGCCGTCGGCGAAGGCGGGCACCACGTGCGCCGTCATCAGCAGAGCCGCGTCCGCCGAGACAGGTGAGGTGGGAAACGCCATCGAGCGCGGGACGTACGCCGGTGGGGCGTACATGACGAAACCGGCCGGCATGCCGTCGACGTAGACGAGCTTGCCGCAGGAACCCCACTCCAGCAGCGTCTGGGAGACCCACGCCTCCTTCTCCAGGCCCGGGTCGCCTGCCGCGCAGGCCCGCTCGGCGGAGACCGGATCCAGCTCCCAGTAGACGCAGCTCCGGCAGGATCGAGGCAGGTCCTCCAGCGTGTCCAGGGTCAGGCTGACCAGACGTCGCGACATGAGCGCACCCCACCACTAGGCTCGGAGCGCCGGTGAGTCCCGCGCCCTCCTGCTCCCGACGAGCGATCGTACGCCCCCCTCCGGCGGTACGGGAGTGAACGCGCGAGCCCTCGCCCGGACGGCCGACGGCGGGTCCGGGATGTGGACGTGTCCACACGGCCGGTGCCGCGACCGTCACCGGGGACTACGATCGACCAACCGGCCCCCGCCGCCAATGGATGTCGGCATCGCGGGTACCACACCGGGCGGCAGCCCCGCCGACACCCGATCGAGGTGATGTCCATGACCGGCACGACGCTCGACGACTACACCGACCGGTACGCCCGGCGCGTCCGCGGAATGACCGCCTCGGAGATCCGGGCACTCTTCGCGGTGGCCAGCCGGCCGGAGGTCGTCTCGCTCGCCGGTGGGGCCCCCTACATCGCGGCGCTGCCGCTCGACGCGGTCGGCGAGATGCTCGGCCGGCTCGGCTCCGAGCACGGCGCCACCACCCTCCAGTACGGCATCGGCCAGGGCACCCCGGAGCTGCGCGAGCGGATCTGCGAGGTGATGTCCCTGTCCGGAATCGACGCCTCCTGCGGCGCCTCACCGGAGGACGTGGTGGTCACGGTCGGCGGCCAGCAGGCCCTCGACCTGGTCGCTCGTCTCTTCCTGGATCCGGGTGACGTGGTGCTCGCCGAGGGCCCGACGTACGTCGGCGCGCTCGGGGTGTTCCAGGCCGCCCAGGCCCAGGTGGCCCACGTGCCGATGGACGACGAGGGGCTCATCCCGGAGGCGCTGGAGACGGCCATCGCCGACCTGGCCCGAGCAGGCCGGCGGGTGAAGTTCCTCTACACCATCCCCACCTACCAGAACCCCGCCGGTGTGACGCTGAGCGAGGAGCGGCGCGAACGGGTGCTCGACATCTGCGAGCGCGCAGGGCTGCTCGTGGTGGAGGACGACCCGTACGGTCAGCTCGGTTTCGAGGGTGAGGCGCCCAGGCCCCTGCGGGCCCGGCGGCGCGACGGGGTCTTCTACCTGAGCACGTTCTCCAAGACGTTCGCGCCGGGCCTGCGGGTGGGCTGGATCCTGGCCCCGCACGCGGTCCGCGACAAGCTGGTCATCGCCAGCGAGGCGCAGATCCTCTGCCCGAGCGCCTACGCGCAGTCGGCCGTCTCGACGTACCTCGGCACCATGCCCTGGCGGCAGCAGCTCAAGGTCTACCGCGAGGTCTACCGCGAGCGCCGGGACGCGTTGCTCGACGCGATGGCCGACCTGATGCCGGAGGGCACCACCTGGACCACACCGCGGGGCGGCCTGTTCGTCTGGGCGACGCTGCCCGACGGGCTCGACTCCAAGGCGATGATGCCGCGCGCCGTGGCCGCCCGCGTCGCGTACGTGCCGGGGACCGGCTTCTACGCCGACGGCACCGGCACCGGGAACATGCGGCTCAACTTCTCCTTCCCGACGCCGGAGCGGATCCGCGAAGGCGTCCGCCGGCTCGCCGGGGTGATGGAGCAGGAGATCGCCATGCGCAAGGTCTTCGGCGCGGTCGGCGGCGCCGGACCCCGCCGTCGCCAGGGCGGCTCGGACGCGCCCGGTCCCGACTTGGCATGATGCCCGCATGTCCGACAGCCCCGCCGCACCGCCTCCCGTGACCGGATCCACCGCCGACGAGCTGCACGTGCTCGTACTCGCGGGCGGCCTCTCCTACGAGCGGGACGTCTCACTTCGGTCGGGCCGCCGGGTGCTCGACGCGCTGCGTGCCGTCGGCGTCGACGCGGAACTGCGCGACGCCGACGTGGCGTTGCTGCCCGCCCTGACCGCCGACCCGCCGGACGCCGTGGTGATCGCCCTGCACGGCGCCACCGGCGAGGACGGCTCGCTGCGCGGCGTACTCGACCTCTGGGACGTGCCCTACGTCGGCTGCGACGCCCGGTCGTCCCGCCTCGCCTGGGACAAGCCGTCCGCCAAGGCGGTGCTGCGCGAGGCGGGTATCCCCACACCCGACTGGGTGGCGCTGCCGCACGACCGTTTCTCCGAGTTGGGCGCGGTGGCCGTCCTGGACCGGATCGTCGACCGCCTCGGGCTGCCGCTGATGGTCAAGCCCGCGCAGGGCGGTTCCGGACTGGGCGCCGCCGTGGTCCGGGAGGCGGCGTCGCTGCCGGCCGCGATGGTGGGTTGTTTCGCGTACGACCAGACCGCGCTCGTGGAGCGCTACGTCCCCGGGATGGACGTGGCGGTCTCCGTGCTCGACCTCGGCAAGGGCCCGCAGGCCCTGCCCCCGGTCGAGATCGTGCCGCGCAACGGCGTCTACGACTACGCGGCCCGCTACACCGCCGGCCGTACCACCTGGCACGCGCCGGCCCGGCTCGACGCCGCGACGACCGCCCGGGTGACCGAGGTGGCGCTCGCCGCGCACACCGCGCTCGGGCTGCGCGACGTGTCCCGCGTCGACCTGATCGTCGACGCCGGAGGCGACCCGCACGTGCTGGAGGTCAACGTCTCACCGGGCATGACCGAGACGTCGCTCCTCCCGCTGGCGATCCAGGCCGCCGGGCTGGACTTCGGCCGGGTCCTCGGCACGCTCGTGACCCGGGCCGCCGCACGGCGTCGCTGACCTCAGCTCTCCCGGGTACGCGCTGCGTCCGGCCGGTCGTCCGCGGCGTCGTCCGGCCCGGCGTCGTCCTCGTCTGCGCTGTCCGGGGCACTGTCCCCTGCGTGTTCCGGTGCCGGGCCGGCCTGCGGTGCCGGGTCGGGATCCGACGGGCCCGCCGAGGGGTCTGAGAGGCCCGCTGCCGCGTCGGACTCGGGGATCTCGTCCGCTGCCTCGATCACCGACACGGCCTCGTCCTCGGGCTCCTCAGCGGCGTTCGCGGGCGAGGTCGGGGAGAGACTCGACGGCGCCTGCCAGTGGATGCGCGGCGGCTCGGCCAACGGACGGCCGCCGAACTCGGCGAGCCACGCGGCCACCATGGCGAGGTTCTCCCGCCACTTCTCCTCGGAGATCGGGGGCAGGATCGAGTCCCACAGCGACAGGAACGTGCCCCGCAGCTGCAGTCGACCGTACGGCCGGGCCAGGAACCACAGGTGCAGGTGCGCTGAGCCGTCGCCCCACCGGTTCACGTGGACGCGGGCCACTCCGTCGAGCGAGCGGACGGCCCGCTCCAGGCGGACGGTCATCACGCCCAGTTCGGCGGCGAGCAGGTTCGGCAGGTCGCCCAGATCCAGGTGGGAACGGGACTCCAGGATCAGGACCATCGGCAGGCCGGTGGGCCGGTCCATGGCGCGGACGCGCCACCGCTCACCGACCCAGATGTACGCCTCGTCGGGCGCGTTGCAGGCGGTGCACTCCCGGTCCGCCTCGCCGCGGCGGGGAGGTTCGAACGGTACGGGCTCGTCGAGTTGCTTGACGCGGAGATCGCCCTCGAAGGGGAAGGACGGCCACTGGGTGAAGTCGGGAACTGAGGGAGGGGTGTCCGGCACGACGCTGACCCTAACCGAGTTGGCGACGCCTGTCCCTACCTGTTCCACTGGCCGCCCACCGGTTGTCCACCGCGTTGTCCACAGGCTGCCGAGATCACCAGCACAGCGCGTCATGCACTGCTCAGCAAGGGTTTCCTCGCTTTGTTTCACGTGAAACGGGGAGTGCCTGTGGACAACCGCTGTGGATAACTCGGGGTGCGTCTGGGCCCGTTCTTCCAACGATCCGGTGACCGATCCGCACCGGGTGCCGACGGCTTCTTCTCGTGCGTGTTTCACGTGAAACGGCGGATGCGTCGGCCCGCATCTCGGCGCGGTCGCTCGGCTCGCTGGCGTCGCCTGACCTTGTTCCGTGACTGCATCCTCGGCGGGTACGGCAGATCGAACGAGGCGCCTCCGGGCGACGGCGACAGAGGAGTCGCGAGGCGAGCCCCCGGCTGTTCGTTGGGAGCGGGCCGGGCCGCGCGGATACCGAGCCGCGCCGACCACCGCTCGACTTGTGGCCGGCACCGCGCCGCATCGCTTGTACCCGGCACAGCCGGGACTCGATCGGATGAGGGTCGGGTTGGTCGCCGCGTTTCACGTGAAACAGCAAGCGCGTCTGAGCCGACAGGCCGAGCCCGAGCTGGCCGCACGGGCCTCGGGTTTGCCGGGCCTCGGGTTTGCCGCTCGATCGCTGATCGGGCTCGCCACCGCCCTGGAGGCGTGCGAGCACCCGGCCGGCCCGGCGAGCGATGCCGGGTCATCGACGGCGGCGCGAACGAGTCAGCATCATTCGGCCCAGGGATGCTGAGCCGGGCCGCACAGCTCGGCCAGCTGGCCGGGCTCCTCGCGACAGGCGCTCCCGACTCGGCGCTCCCGGCTCGGCCGCTCGCCGGTTCGACACTCCCCGGTTCGGCAGTGTTCGGTTCGGCACTGCTCGGTTCGGCACTGCTCGGCTCAGCGACCCTCACTCAGGTGCTCCCCGGTTCGGCGGGGCGCGGCTCAATGCGCCTGGATCGCTCACAGGCGCTGATCGGATAGGGGTCGGCAGGACGGCTCTTGCGCGGTCGTCACGGCCGGGCGTGCTCAACCCTCTGGCCCGTCAGCATGGTCATCCTCCGATCGCCCTTGCCCTAGCTCAGGGCTTGCCGCCCGGGACAGTCGACACGCCAACCCGGGACAGTCGGCACGCCAACCCGGGGCACGCCGGCACGCTGGCCCGGGCATGGCGGCTCGGCAGCCCGGCAGCCCGACGGCCCGGCAGCCCGGCAGCCCGACGGCCCGGCAGCCCGACGGCCCGGCAGCCCGGCGGCCCGGCAGCCCGACGGCTCGAATGGCTTTCCGGCGGAGAACCGGTTCGCGTGCGTGCGATCGGTGGGCGGCACCAGCCGGCGGCTAGACGAGTGCGTCACGCGGAACCAGCGAGTCACCAAGCAACGGATTCCGTCTGAGCCGTCGCCGCCAGCCCTCCTGCCAGACCAGCGGAGTGGGCGCGGACCGACTCGTCAACGCCGAACGGCGGCTCTTTCGGAACCTTTGCGCACTCGGCCCTCGCGTACTCAGCCCTTCAGCGCTCGGGCGCGCGGCCTGCCGCCGATCAGTAACGCGGATAGCAGATTCACCGCCACCACCCAGTCGCCTGCCCCCGTTTCACGTGAAACGACGGGCGAGGCACGACAGCCCCAACAGCCGATGCGACCCAGGATGCTCCCGCTTCGACCGCATCAGCGCGGAAGGACGCTAGGGCATCGGTGAGCACCACCGGCACCAGACGGCCCAGCCCCTCGTCGGAGACGGCATCGGCTTCGGAGGGGCCGGTCCCCGTCGACCGAGTAGCCGTGACCCAACGAACCGCCATGCCCGACGAACGGCACCGAACCGACCCGGACACAGATCCGGCCGCATCCCCTCGTCGGGATGCGGCCGGATCGACACCGGAGAAAAGGGCTACGCCTCGGGCTGCCCGTCCTCGCCCACGCCGATGATGCCGACGATCCGCTCCAGGTCGTCGACGGTGGCGAACTCGATCGTGATCTTGCCCTTGCTGCGGCCGATGTCGACCTTCACCCGGGTGTCGAATCGGTCCGACAGCCGGTCTGCGAGATCGGTGAGCGCCGGGGCGTGCGGCTTCGGCCGACGCTTGGCGGCGGCCGTCTTCGCCGGCTCCTCGGCGAGCGCCAGGTGCACCAGTTCCTCGGCGCCGCGGACCGTGATGCCCTCGCGAACGATCCGCTCGGCGAGTGCCTCCTGCGCCTCGGCGTTGTCCAGGCTGAGCAGTGCCCGGGCGTGGCCGGCGGAGAGGACACCGGCGGCGACCCGGCGCTGCACGGCGGGTGGCAGGTTCATCAGCCTGATGGTGTTGGAGATCTGCGGGCGGCTGCGGCCGATCCGCCGGGCCAGTTCCTCGTGCGTGGCACCGAACTCCTCAAGGAGTTGCTGGTACGCCGCCGCCTCTTCGAGCGGGTTGAGGTTGGCGCGGTGGATGTTCTCCAGGAGCGCGTCCCGGAGCATCGCGTCGTCCTTGGTGTCCCGGACGATGGCGGGGATGGTCTCCCGGCCGACCGCCTGGGCGGCACGCCAGCGCCGCTCACCCATCACGAGTTCGAACTTCTCGGGGTCGAGCTGGCGGACCACGATCGGCTGGAGGAAGCCGACCTCCTGGATCGAGGTCTTCAGTTCCTCCAGCGCCTCCTCGTCGAAGACGTGCCGGGGCTGCTTCGGGTTCGGCACGATCGCGTCGACCGGGATCTCCGCGAAGCGGGCACCGGGCACCGGGCTCAGCTGGGGCTCGGGCTCGAAGGCCGGAGGCGGGGTGCTCCCGACGCCGCCGGTGATGGCGGCGGTCGCACCGGCGACCGGAGTCGACGGCGACGCGGCAGTGGCCGACGATTCCGGTTCGGTGGCAGCCGGTTCGGCGCCCGGTACCGGTCCGGTGGGGATGAGGGCGCCGAGCCCTCGGCCCAGTCCGCCGCGGGGACGGTTCTTCATGCGACGCCTCCCAGCGACATCTCCGCACTACGCATTCCGGCTCACCGGCTCCTTGACGCCTCGCTCCGCGATCTCCTGGGCGGCCTCGAAGTAACTCGTGGCCCCCCGCGAACCGGGATCGTAGGTCATCACCGACTGGCCGTAGCTCGGTGCCTCGGAGACACGCACGTTGCGGGGGATGACGGCCTGGAGCACCTTGTCGCCGAAGTGGTTCCGGACGTCCTGCTCCACCGCGTCGGCCAGCCGGGTACGCCTGTCGTACATGGTGAGCAGGATCGTGGAGACCTCGAGCTTCGGGTTGAGGTGCTGACGAACCAGGTTGATGTTGTTGATCAGCTGGTTGAGGCCCTCCAGCGCGTAGTACTCGCACTGGATCGGGATCAGCACCTCCTGCGCGGCCACGAGCGCGTTGACTGTGAGCAGGCCGAGCGACGGCGGACAGTCTATGAAGACGTAGTCGAAGTGACCGGGGTACGCGGCGATGGCCCGCGCCAGGCGCGACTCCCGGGCCACCACGGAGACCAGCTCGATCTCGGCGCCGGCCAGGTCGATCGTGGCCGGTACGCACCACAGGTTCGGGATGCCCTCGACCGCTTGGGCCACCTCCTCCAGCGGCACACTGTCGATCAGGCAGTCGTACACGTCGGGCACGCCCGTGTGGTGCGGCACGTTCAGACCGGTGGAGGCGTTGCCCTGGGGATCAAGGTCGACCACGAGCACCCGGTTGCCGTGCAGCGCGAGTGCCACTGCGAGGTTCACGGTGGTGGTCGTCTTACCCACGCCGCCCTTCTGGTTGGCGACGCACATCACCCGGGTCCGGTCGGGGCGCGGCATGGTGACCTCGCCACTGGGATTCAGGATCTGCACGGCGCGCATCGCCTCCATAGCCAACGGTGGATCATCCTCTTCGCGCGTCGGGGTTTCACGTGAAACGTACGTGCTGGCGTCTACCTCGTCCCCGTACCCGTCCGCTTGTGGCGTGTCGGACGGCGCCGCTGTGACCTCGGGGACGGCCTGGAACGGCACGGCCGAGACGGGCGGCTGGGGTTCGTAGCGGGTGGGTACCGCGGCGTTCGCCCGCACCGCGGGCGGGCGCGGAGTCGGTGCGTTCACCGGACCGTCGGCCGGGTCGAGCGGGTCGCGTGCCGGCGGTACGTTCGCCGGCACGGACGACACGGGCCGCACGGGCCCGCCGGCCGACGGCTCCCGTCGCTTGGACGGCTGAGCCGGGTACGGGGAGGACGGTTCGCCGGACTCGTTCACCGTCCACTCCTGGTAGTTGGTTTCACGTGAAACGGGGTCGGCGGAGGGCTCGCCTCCTGGTCCGGTCAACCGTGGATCGTCGTACCTGCCGTCGTCATGCACCTGTCATCCCTACCCGCTCCGGATGGTCGGTCCGCACCCGTCGAATCGCGTCCGCGCCTCGCACGGCGCCGTCGGTTCGGCGGGAACCGTCAGGTTCGGGTGCCGCCCGGCACCGCCGTTCCACACTATCGACGCGCGGTCAGCCTACGGCCGACGGGCGCGGTGGGTCCATGTCGGGTTGCGATCGATCGCGTCACGCCCACCGGTCCAACGACCGGATCGGGCGTGCGGAATGGCGTACCGGCTCAGCGGTCGCCGCGGCGGCGACCGCCACGCGACCGCTTCGGCTTCTTCGGACGGCGCGGGTTGATCACGCGCTCCCGGACCACCTCGACCACAGTCGCCGGGGGGTCGATCACCCCTTCGCCGCAGCGGTGCAGTTCCGGGGTCGCGCCGCCGAGGCGGATCACGGCCTCGGTGTGCTCGGTGATCTCGTCGGCCGCCGAGGCGCCCTTGAGCGCGACCAGCCGTCCGCCGGGGGCCACGAGCGGCAGGCACCAGGAGGCGAGCCGGTCCAGCGGCGCCACCGCGCGGGCAGTCACGATGTCGGCGCTCAGTGGTTCCCGGTCACGCGAGCCGGCCGCCGCCTCCTCGGCCCGCCCACGGAACACACGGACGTCCCGGGTCAGGCCGAGACGCTGTACCGCCTCGATCAGGAAGGCGGTCCGCCGGGCCAGCGGCTCGACGAGCGTCACGGTGAGGTCGGGACGCGCGATCGCCAGCACCAGACCGGGCAGCCCGGCACCGGAGCCGACGTCGATCACGCTGGCGCCCTCCGGGATCCGCTCCGCCACCACCGCACAGTTGAGCAGGTGCCGCTCCCAGAGGCGCGGCGTCTCGCGGGGGCCGATCAGGCCGCGGACCACGCCGTCGGTGGCGAGTAGTTCGGCGTACGCGGCGGCCAGGTCGAGCCGGTCACCGAACAACGCGCGGGCGGCCTCCGCCAGCTCGGGCGGCAGCGTCGCCGTCGCCGGGTCGGGGACGTCGTCACCGTCCACGAGGGACGGTGCGTCCGCCGACGGCTCCGCGAAGACCGGGTCGGCCACCGCGGCCGGGTCGGCCGGCGTCACGTCCGCCGCCTGCTCGCCGGAGAAGGCGGGTGTCACGTCCACCGCCGGGTCGGCGGGCTCGATCCCGGTCACCACCGCCGGCTCGCCGGAGAAGGCGGGCTCGCCGGGGTCGGTCACGGCCCTTCCCGGGTACGCCGGGTCGGCCGGCCCGTCGTCATCGGAGAAGACCGGGTCGACTGTGTTGTCGGGGCGCACAGCCGACGGCCCGGGCGGCGTACCGCCCGGGCCGGTCACGGCTCCTGCCGTCGTCTCGTCGGAGATCACGGACCTCAGTCCGCCACCGGCCGGACGACGATGCGGCGGTTGGGCTCGACGCCCTCGGACTCGCTCTCCACCCCGCTCATCGCGTTCACCACGTCGTGCACGCACTTGCGCTCGAACGCGGACATCGGCTCCAGGCGCACCGGCTCGCCGTGCTCCTTGACCTTCTCGACCGCGTTCTTCGCCACGGCGGCCAGTTCCTTGCGCCGGGCGGCCCGGTAGCCGCCGACGTCGAGCAGCAGCCGGCTCGGGGTGCCGGTCTGACGGAACACGGCCAGCCGGGTCAGCTCCTGGAGCGCCTCCAGGGTCGCGCCGCGCTGGCCGACCAGGTTCTGGAGCCGGCCGCCGACGACCTCGACGACGGGGCGGCCGCCGGAGACCAGCTCGTCGATGTCGCCGTCGTAGTCGAGGATGTCCAGCAGTCCCTCGACGTAGTCGGCGGCGATCTCGCTCTGGCGGAACAGGTCGCTGTCGGCCGGGGCCTTCTTCTCCCGGGCCTCGCCAGCGGCGTCCTCGGTCTCGGTGGCGGCGGTAACGGGGGTCTCCTCGTCCAGGGACTGGTCGGCGCTGGGGATGCTGGTCTCGGTCACGGGTCTCATCTCCGTACTCGCTCGGCCGGACCGTCGGGGGTCCGCTGGTCTCCCGGGGCCGGCGGGAGGTTCGCCGGGTGCCCTCGGGCACGTCTGTACGGGCCAGTTTCGCCCGTGTCCGCGCTCCGCGCGGCGATTCCGGCCCGGCGCCGACTCCTCGGATGGCAGCACGCGGCCGGAACGGGCCACCGCCGACGTCGCGACGGTGGCCCTGTGGGCTCAGCCCTGTCGCTTGGCGGGCTTGCTGCCACCCTTCTTCGGGTTGACCGGCTTGGCGCCAGGCTTCGGGCCGGCCACCTTCGGCGCGACGGCCGGAGCCTTCGCCGGCGGCTGGGCCGCCTTGCGGCCGAACAGGCCACCGGCCTTGGCCGGCTGCACGGGGCCCTTGCCGGAGGTGCTCTTGGCGGCGCTGGTGCTCTTCGCGGTCGGCGGCGGCGGGAACTTCCGCAGCACCCACTGCTGCTGGCCGAGCGTGAAGAGGTTGTTGGTGACCCAGTAGATGATCACACCGATCGGGAAGATCGCACCCGAGATCAGCAGCGACAGCGGGATGCCGTAGAGCATCAGCCGCTGCACCATGCGCTGCTGCGGGTCCTCGGCCCACCCGGTCTTGAGGATCATCTGACGGCTGGTCAGGTAGGTGGTGGCGATCATGATGATCACCAGGATGCCGGCGACCACCTTGACCGTGCCGGTGCTCGCTCCGAGCCGGCTCAGCTCGTCAGCGGTGGAGCCGAACTTGCCGGAGATCGGCGCGGTGAACAGCGTCGCGTTGGAGGCGCTGTTGAACTGGTCGACGGTCCAGCCGTACAGGGTCTTGCCCTGGTTGTCAGGGCTGAGGCGGCGCAGCGTGTGGAACAGGCCCAGGAAGACCGGGATCTGGAGGAACATCGGAAGGCAGCCCATGAGCGGGTTGGCCTTTTCCTTCCGATAGAGCTCCATCATCTCCTTCTGGAGCGTCTCCCGGTCACCCTTGTGCTTCTCCTGGAGCTCCTTGACCTTCGGCTGGAGCGCCTGCATGGCACGCTGCGACTTGATCTGCTTGACGAAGACCGGGAACAGGATCACCCGGACCGTCACCACCAGGAAGACGATGGCGAGGATCCAGGCCCAGTTCGTACCGATCACGGCCCCGACCGGAACTCCGATGGCGTCCCAGGCCGAGTGCCAGGTCAGCAGGATCCACGAGATCGCGTAGTAGATCCAGTCGAGACTAAACACTCAGGCTCCAGTCACGTCGGAACGGCGGCGGTCGCCCGGCTCCGGAACCGGGTCGTGTCCACCAGGGTGGAAGGGGTGGCAGCGCGACAGCCGACGGACCGTCAGCCAGGCTCCCCGCAGCGCACCGTGCCGGGACACCGCCTCGACGGCGTAGGCACTGCACGACGGGTAGAACCGGCAGCGGGCCGGCAGTGCCGGACTTATCCACCGACGGTACGCGATGATGGGTGCCAGCAGCATGCGGGCACCGGTTGTGGGCGACGGAGTCGTCGTCGGGCCGGTCACCGCGACCGCCGTCCCCGGGGGGCCCGTGCGGCGGCGATGGCCGCGTCCAGGTCGGCCCCGAGCCGGGCGTACGTCGCGTCGGCGGCCGCAGGCAGCGCGCGTACCACGAGGGTGGTGCCGGCGGGCAGCTCGCCCAGCCGCTCGCGGACCAGATGCCGGAGCCGGCGGCGGACCTTGTTGCGGACCACAGCGCCGCCGACGGCCTTGGACACGACGAAGCCGGCGCGGCTCGGTGCGGAGGTCTCCGCACCGAGGCTTCGCGCCGGCTCCGGCGAGAGTGTCGCGGTGGTGCCGATCGGCTCGGGGAGGGTCAGGTGGACCACGACGGCGCCACGGCCGACGCGTCGGCCACCGCGAACCGCTGCGGCGAAGTCGTTACTGCGCCGCAGTCGTTGCGCGGCGGCCAGCACGACTGCCCACGTCCCCGGACCGGACCTGTCGGCGTCAGGCCGACAGGCGGGCGCGGCCCTTGGAGCGACGGGTCGAGATGATGGCGCGGCCGGCACGGGTGCGCATGCGCAGCCGGAAGCCGTGGGTCTTCGCGCGCCGGCGGTTGTTCGGCTGGTAGGTGCGCTTGCTCACGTCAGGCTCTCCGTTGTCGTACGCCCCGCGCGGCGGATCGCCCGGGGTCGTGTGCTGGTCCAGATCACCTGTCGGTGACCTCCGATCGGCGCTGCCGCGACACGCTCCCCGGCGATGCGGGGTGACAGCCACGGACAGCAAGCATCAATCACCCTAGCAGAGGGCGAGAGAGCAGCCGCTCCAGCCTACGCAGGGGCGCAATGACCGTCAAACGTCACACTCGGGCGTCCGACCTGCGCGCAAGCGCGACCGAAGGGGCGATTTTCACTGATGTTGCCAAGGTCGTCAGGGTGTCGCCGGTTGATGCTGTGGGGTCCGCGCTGTTAGCGTGCGCGATTGCGGTCGGCGTCGGGGGTCCGGGGTTTGTCGCCGATCGGCAAGACCGGACACGCTGTTGAATCGTTCGGCACGGTGAACCCGCTTCAACGCCTCCCCGGATCGAGGGGGGCAGGTCCGACCCGCGTCCGGTGGGCGGCCACAATCGGTCGGTACACAGGCTGTGGATAACTTGTGGATGACGACCGGTCAGCCGTCCGGGCGGGCGTGAGAAGGAGCAGGCGAGGGGGTGGCACGACGGTGACCGGAGCGACCGACCTTGCCGCGGTGTGGACGGCGACCACCGACGAACTCGCCGACGAGATCATCTCCGCGCAGCAACGGGCGTACCTCCGGCTCACCCGGCTGCGGGCGATCGTCGAGGACACGGCGCTGCTCTCGGTGCCGGACGCCTTCACCCGGGACGTGATCGAGTCCCGGCTCCGCCCGGCCATCACCGAGGCGTTGAGCCGCCGGCTCGGCCGGCCGATCCAGGTGGCCGTCACCGTGCGGGTCTCCGACGACCCGAGCGCCCGCCCGGCCGGCACTGTCTACCGCAGCGGCCCGGAGCCGCTGCCCGAGCACGACGCCGCCGCCCCGCTGCCCGGCTTCGACCAGCCCGCGTCCGCCTTCCCGTCGCCGCGCCCGGAACCCGGGTACGCCGAGGCCGGGTACGCCGAACCGCGCCCGGAGCAGCCGCTCGACGAGCCGGCGCCGCGCCAGCGGACCGCCGACGGCGGCGGCCGCCCGCACCTCATTCCGGCCGGCCGGGACGCGCAGGACACGCTCTTCAGCGCTGCGTTCGCCGAGCCGGTACGCACCGCGCCCGAGCGCCGCGCCTTCGACGAGCGCACCCGCATCGAGCCGCCCGTGCCCGACGCCGGCGGATACGAGCCCCGATACCGGGAGAGTCCGCCCGCCGACCCCGCGCCGATGCGCGGCCTGCCGCGCGACGGCGCCACCGACAACGGCCCCGGCCGGGGTGGCGCCGACCACCACCGTCCGGGCGGCGGCGGCCAGGCCGATCGCAGGCTCCCCGGCGGTACGGAGAGCGGCGGCAACCGGCTCAACCCGAAGTACATGTTCGAAACTTTCGTCATCGGCTCGTCCAACCGGTTCGCGCACGCCGCGAGCGTGGCGGTGGCCGAGTCGCCGGCGAAGGCGTACAACCCGCTGTTCATCTACGGCAGCTCAGGGCTGGGCAAGACCCACCTGCTGCACGCCATCGGGCACTACGCCACGACGCTCGGCAACGCGCGCTCGGTCCGGTACGTCTCGACCGAGGAGTTCACGAACGACTTCATCAACTCGCTGCGCGACGACAAGACGAGCGCGTTCCAGCGCCGCTACCGGGACGTGGACATCCTCCTGATCGACGACATCCAGTTCCTGGAGAACCGGGAGCGGACGCAGGAGGAGTTCTTCCACACCTTCAACACCCTGCACAACGCCAACAAGCAGATCGTGATCACGTCCGACCGCTCGCCGAAGCAGCTGGCGACGCTGGAGGACCGGCTGCGTACGCGGTTCGAGTGGGGTCTGCTCGCCGACATCCAGCCGCCGGACCTGGAGACGCGGATCGCGATCCTGCAGAAGAAGGCGGCGCAGGAGCGGCTGTTCGCCCCGCCGGACGTGCTGGAGTTCATCGCGTCCCGGGTGTCGAACTCGATCCGCGAACTGGAGGGGGCGCTGATCCGGGTCACCGCCTTCGCCAGCCTCACCCGATCCTCGGTCGAGCTGTCGCTGGCCGAGGAGGTGCTGCGGGACTTCATCCCGGACGGCGCCGGCCCGGAGATCACCGCGGACCAGATCATGGTGTCCACGGCCGACTACTTCGGCGTGAGCCTGGAGGACCTGCGCGGCCACTCCCGCTCCCGGGTGCTGGTGAACGCGCGTCAGGTGGCCATGTACCTGTGCCGCGAGCTGACCGACCTGTCGCTGCCCCGAATCGGGCAGGCGTTCGGCGGCCGGGACCACACGACGGTGATGCACGCGGACCGCAAGATCCGCCAGCAGATGGCGGAGCGGCGCTCGCTCTACAACCAGATCGCCGAGCTGACGAACCGCATCAAGCAGAACACCTGACCGTCTCTCTCCTCGCGCTGCCTCATTTCCCTCACCGCTCCCGCCGCGGACGTCCCCGCAGATCTTGGAAGCTTGGCGCCCTCATAGGGGCCGTTTCCTACCAAGATCTCGCCAGAGCTGAACGTCACACCTCACGCGTGACCTGAACGCAGCCACGGTCCCACCCTCACCGGCCGGCCGTTCGCGTCGATCATGAGGTTAGCGGCGACAAACCGGACGCCAGATGCCGCCAACTTCATGGTCGACCCGAGCAGGGCTGGGCGGGGCGGGCGGAGTCGCGGGAGGGGTGGGGTGACCAAGGTGACCAATTCGGCGCCGACGCGGCGGGCTCGGGCGGGTGGCAAGTAGCCGACAGCGGGGATCGGTTGACCCTCGACCCGGTGGAGGGCCCAGGATCTGTCGTGTGCTCGTCCACAGTTCGTACCCGTTGTCCACAGCCCCTGTGTCACAGGCAGTGGACAACCACGCTTTGCACCCGGCCGGTTACCCACAGACTGTGGACAACTCCTGGGGACGACGCTGTGGATGCCTGGGGACAACGCAGTCGTCATCCCCAGACGACGGTCTGCCTGTGGGCGAGCTGTTGAAGGTTCTGGGGATGACGGCTCTCGACCCTGTCGGCGTTGTCCACAGCGCTGGGGAGAAAACCGGTGGATTACCGGTGGACAACCGGTGGACAACCGTGGAAAACCCGGCGGCCGGCGAGGGCTGTGGACCGGGACACGAGTTTTACCCCTGGTTCTCCACAGCCAAACCACCGGTGGATAACGTGTCTGACCTGCGCGGACGCCGGTTCTCCACAGTTTGCACAGGTGCGATGAAGACGATGAGTTATCTCTTCTAAACAACAAAAACCAATCATCACCGTTGGACTTCCTGTGGATCGGGCCGGAGCACTGCCGTCGGCAGTCGCCCGGGGCACCTGGATCCACGGGGTCGGGCGCACAGCCGATGTCCCAGCGCCTTAAGGTGCGATGGGTACCCGCACGGTCGGGCGGGACGGGTGGCAGCGGTCGGCATGAGAGAGTTGTCGCTGACGTCGACGCGGAGGCATTGATGAAGTTCCGAGTGGAGCGCGACGCGCTCGCCGAGGCGGTCGCGTGGACCGCCAAGAGCCTGCCCAACCGACCCTCCGTACCGGTGCTGGCCGGGGTGATGCTCCGCGTCACCGACGGCAACCTGCAGGTCTCCGGCTTCGACTACGAGGTCTCCAGCCAGGTGACGGTCGAGGTGCAGGGTGACGCGGACGGCGCCGCCCTGGTCTCCGGCCGCCTGCTCGCCGAGATCACCAAGGCCCTGCCGGCCAAGCCGGTGGACATCGCCGCCGTCGGCGCCCACCTCGAACTGGTCTGCGGCAGCGCCCGGTTCACGCTGCCCACCATGCCGGTGGAGGACTACCCGACGCTGCCGGAGATGCCGGAGAGCGCGGGCACCGTCGACGCCGCCGCCTTCGCCTCCGCCGTGGCCCAGGTGGCTGTCGCCGCGGGCCGCGACGAGACGCTGCCGATGATGACCGGCGTACGGATCGAGCTGAGCGGCAGCACGATGGCCATGCTGGCGACCGACCGCTACCGCCTCGCGCTGCGCGAGATGGAGTGGAACCCGGACGACCCGGAGATCAGCCTCAACGCGCTGGTGCCGGCCCGTACGCTGCACGACACCGCGAAGGCGCTCGGCCCGCTCGGTGGCCACGTCACCATGGCGCTGTCCTCCGGCGGCGCCGGTGAGGGCATGATCGGTTTCTCCGGTGGCACCCGCCGGACCACCAGCCGCCTGCTCGACGGCGCCAACTACCCGCCGGTGCGCTCGCTGTTCCCGGCCGACCACAACGCCGAGGCCCGCGTCGCCGTCGCCGCGCTCATCGAGGTGGTCAAGCGCGTCGCGCTGGTCGCCGAGCGCACCACCCCGGTGCTGCTCAGCTTCAGCGCCGACGGTCTCGTGGTCGAGGCGGGCGGCACCGAGGAGGCCCGGGCCAGCGAGGCCATGGAGGCCACCTTCAGCGGCGAGCCGCTGACCATCGGGTTCAACCCGCAGTACCTCATCGACGGCCTGGCCAACCTGGGCGCGCAGCACGCCCTGCTCCGGTTCGTCGACGCGTTCAAGCCCGCGGTCATCTCCCCGGCCGGCGAGGATGGCGAGGTCATCCCGGGGTACCGGTACCTCATCATGCCGATTCGCGTGTCCCGCTGATCGCAGGCAGCACGACCCTGACGTACGGAGGTAGGAGCAGATGCAGCTCGGCCTGGTAGGACTCGGCCGCATGGGCGGCAACATGCGGGAGCGGTTGCGCGCCGCCGGGCACGAGGTGGTCGGCTACGACCACAACCCGGAGATCAGCGACGCCGCGAGCCTGGCCGAGCTTGCCGAGAAGCTCCAGTCGCCCCGCGCGGTCTGGGTCATGGTCCCCGCCGGCGTCACCGACGCCACCATCGACGAGCTCGCCGGTGTGCTCGGCGAGGGCGACATCATCATCGACGGCGGCAACTCCCGGTTCAGCGACGACGCCCCACGCGCCGAGCGGCTGAACGAGCAGGGCATCGGCTACATCGACGTCGGCGTCTCCGGCGGCGTCTGGGGCCGGCAGAACGGGTACGCGCTGATGGTCGGCGGCGCGCAGGAGCACGTCGAGCGCCTCATGCCGATCTTCGAGTCGCTCAAGCCCGAGGGCGAGTTCGGCTTCGTGCACGCCGGCCCGGTCGGCGCCGGCCACTACGCCAAGATGGTGCACAACGGCATCGAGTACGGCCTGATGCACGCCTACGCCGAGGGCTACGAGCTGCTTGCGGCCTCGGAGCTGGTGACGAACGTTCCCGGCGTGTTCAAGTCGTGGCGCGAGGGCACCGTGGTCCGGTCCTGGCTGCTCGACCTGCTGGACCGGGCACTCGACGAGGACCCGGAGCTGGCCGAGCTGAGCGGCTACACCGAGGACACCGGCGAGGGCCGCTGGACCGTGGACGAGGCGGTCCGGCTCGCCGTACCGCTCAACGTCATCACCGCGTCGCTCTTCGCCCGGTTCGCCTCCCGGCAGGAAGACTCGCCCGCGATGAAGGCCGTCGCCGCGCTGCGCCAGCAGTTCGGCGGCCACGCCGTCCACAAGCGCTGACCGGTATCCACAGGCTGTGTACGTCCGCCGGCTCGAACTGGTCGACTTCCGCTCGTACGAGCGCGTCGGCGTCGACCTGGAGCCGGGGCCGAACGTGCTCGTCGGCGCCAACGGCGTCGGCAAGACCAACCTGGTCGAGGCGCTGGGTTACGTGGCGACCCTGGATTCGCACCGGGTCGCCACCGACGCCCCGCTGGTTCGGATGGGCGCCGCCTCGGCGGTGATCCGGTGCGCCGTGGTGCACGAGGGCCGGGAGCTGCTGGTCGAGCTGGAGATCGTCCCGGGCAAGGCCAACCGGGCCCGGCTCGGCCGGTCCCCGGCCCGCCGCGCCCGGGACGTGCTCGGCGCGCTGCGCCTGATGCTGTTCGCGCCGGAGGACCTGGAACTGGTCCGCGGCGACCCGGCTGAACGCCGCCGCTACCTGGACGACCTGCTGGTCACCCGCCAGCCCCGCTATGCCGGTGTTCGTGCCGACTACGAACGTGTGGTCAAGCAACGCAACGCGCTGCTGCGTACGTCGTACCTCGCTCGGAAGACCGGCGGCACACGCGGCGGTGACCTGTCGACGCTGGCCGTGTGGGACGCGCATCTGGCGCAGCACGGCGCGGACCTGCTCGCCGGCCGCCTGGAGCTGGTGGCCGCGCTGACCCCGCACGTGGCGAAGGCGTACGACGCGGTGGCGGCCGGCCGCGGCGCGGCGGGCATCGCGTACCGGCCCTCGGTCGAGCTGCCCGAACCCGGCGTCGACCGGGCGGCGCTGGCGGAGGCGCTCGCCGCCGCGCTCACCGCGAACCGCGCCGCCGAGATCGAGCGCGGCACCACGCTCGTCGGCCCGCACCGCGACGACCTGGCGCTGACGCTCGGCCCGCTGCCCGCGAAGGGGTACGCGAGCCACGGCGAGTCCTGGTCGTACGCGCTGGCGTTGCGGCTGGCCGGATACGACCTGCTGCGCGCCGACGGGATCGAGCCGGTGCTGGTGCTCGACGACGTCTTCGCCGAGCTGGACACCGGCCGGCGGGAGCGGCTGGCCGAGCTGGTCGGCGGCGCGAGCCAGCTCCTGGTCACCTGCGCCGTGGACGACGACGTGCCGGCGACGCTGCGCGGCACCCGGTATGCGGTGGGCGAGGGGACGGTGCGACGTGCCTGATGACGAGGTGCAGCTCCCACCCGCGCGGCTCGGGCCGGGACGCGACGCGCGTACCCCGGGGAAGCCCGCGGACGGCGAGCCGGCCGCGAAGCTGCCGGAGGGCACGGCCGGGCCGGAACTGGCGCGGGCGGTGCTCGACGCGGCGAAGGCCCGGCGGCAGGCGGCGGCCCCGCGACGGCGCGGCGCGGTCCGCGGCGACGGCGAGAAGCGGCTGCGCGGCTACTCCGGCCCGGGGCCGGACCCGCGCGACCCGCAGCCGCTCGGCGCGGTGCTGGACAAGCTGATGAAGGCGCGCGGCTGGCAGCAGCCGGCCGCCGAGGCGACCGTGTTCGGCGCGTGGGAGAAGGTGGTCGGCCCGGAGGTCGCGCAGCACAGCCGCCCGGTCAAGCTGGAGGACGGCGAGCTGACCGTGGAGGCGCGTTCGACGGCGTGGGCGACCCAGTTGCGCCTGCTGGCGGGCTCGCTGTTGCAGCAGATCGCCCGGGAGGTCGGCCACAACGTGGTGCGCAAGCTGCACATCCACGGGCCGGCGGCGCCGTCGTGGTCGCGCGGTCCCCGACGGGTACGCGGGCGCGGCCCTCGCGACACCTACGGCTGACCGACACCGCCCGAACGCCGCGCCTCCCGCCGGGCGCGCTTGAGTTCGCGCTGCTCGCGGCTCCACTGCTTGCGGCGTTCCAGGTCTTCCTTCCACGCGTCGCGGGCCAGCTTCGAGCCGCCCTGCACCGCGCCCTGCACCTGGGACGGGCCGGCGAGGTTGCGGAACACCCAGCCCAACAGGCGGCCACCCTTGCCGGAGGCGTCGCCCACCTGCTCCTCGTCGCTCATCCCGCCGCCCTCTCTGTTTGTGTGCAAACCATTGGTACACCAATCATTGCTACGATCGCAACGACGACGAGGAGGACGCGGGTGACCGACGGCATCGAGGAGGACCCCCTGGCGCTGGAGCAGCAGGTCTGCTTCGCGCTCTCAGTCGCCGCCCGGAGCGTCGTCGCTGTCTACCGGCCGCTGCTGGAGCCGATGGGGCTCACTCATCCGCAATACCTGGTGATGCTGGCGCTCTGGCAGCACGCGCCGCTGTCCGGCCGGGATCTGAGCCGGCTGCTCCAGCTCGACCCGGGCACGCTGTCACCGCTCCTCAAGCGGCTGGAGGCGGCCGGCTACATCCGGCGGGAACGCGACGCCGCCGACGAGCGCAGCCTGGCCGTCTCGCTCACCGCCGAGGGGCAGGCGCTGCGGGCGCAGGCCGAGCGGATCCCGCCGGCCATCGTGCAGCGCCTCGGCCTGCCGCTGGCCGACCTGCGGCACCTGCACACGGCGCTGACCGAGGTGATCGCGGCAGCCAACCAGGCCACGTCTTCTTCCGGCGCTGCGGCGCCCGGTCAGGCGTCGGCGTAGACCGCGAAGCCCCGCTCCGCGCAGCGCCGGTAGAAGGCCGCCAGCACGCTCAGCTCGGCGCAGGTGAAGTTCCACTGCGGCGGATCGCCGCTCTCGTCCCGCAGCCGGTCGAGCCGGCTGTCGAGCCAGCGGAGCTGCTGCTCGGCCAGCCGCCCGTCGCCGAGCAGCGCGCGCAGCACCTCGCTCACCGACTCGAACGTGACCGGCTCGCCGTACGGCCGGTGCCGTGCGACGAACTTCTCCACGCCCTCGGCGATCCAGGAGCAGCCGTCCGGGTCGATCACCGGGTCCTCGTCCTCGACCGCGTTTTCCGTGGCGTAGAGCACATTCTCCAGCCCGAGGATCAAATCGACCAATTCGGTGTACGCGGTCGCGCGTACCGTGCCGGTCTTCGCGATCAGCTCGGCGAGCGCCGCGGTCGGCGCGGAGATCCGGGGCATGTCCACGATCTCGCCGAAGTCCACGAACTCAGCCGGCGCGACCGGATCGTAGAAGCGGCCGGTCCGCGGCCAGTGCACCGCGACGTTGTCCAGCCCCATCTGGCGTCACCTCTCACCAAGCGTTTTCGGACCATCTCCGACGATCGTCCCGGTTCCGGGCGCAAAAGATCAAGACCGCAACGGCGGCGCCGCAAAAGCTACGGCACGCCGGGCCCGGCCGCGACCCCCGGTCGGGGCAGCCGCCGATCACCGGTCGGATGACCGTCGTGGCTCACGGTGGCCGGTGGCGCGGTACCGCCCCAATGGCGTGTAGGGGGAGTCGTGGGCGACGCGGTTCGTCCGGCTACGGCATTCTCAGCCGCCCCGGAGAGGGTGCCGAGTGGCGGTTTGGTCGGCTCCGCACAGTAAGATTGAGGGCGAGACGAAAGACCCGAGACGGAGCGACGGACAGGGGCCCGCATGAGCCCTCGATCATAGTCCCGCATCGGGTCCGAGCCGATCGCGATCCGCGGGCAACCGCGGCGCCCGGCGTACATGATCCGAGCCTGGCGATCCCAGGGGCGGTCCATGCGCGCCGACGTCGCGTCCTGTCCGCCGAACCCGCGCCCCGCGCCCACGCGCGGCCGGTGCGAGAAAGTGGCCGAGCGTGGCAGCGGAGGACAACAAGAAGTACGGTGCCGAGTCCATCACCGTTCTCGAAGGCCTGGAAGCGGTCCGGAAGCGGCCCGGTATGTACATCGGGTCCACCGGCGAGCGCGGTCTGCACCACCTGGTGTGGGAGGTCGTCGACAACGCGGTGGACGAGGCGCTGGCCGGGCACTGCGACACCATCGACGTGGTGCTGCTGGCCGACGGCGGTGTCCGGGTGACCGACAACGGCCGTGGCTTCCCGGTCGACCTGCACCCCAAGCTGAAGAAGCCGGGTGTCGAGGTCGCCCTGACCGTGCTGCACGCGGGCGGCAAGTTCGACGGCAAGGCGTACGCCGTCTCCGGCGGCCTGCACGGCGTCGGCGTCTCCGTGGTGAACGCGCTGTCCACCAGGATGGCCGTGGAGATCCACAAGGACGGCTTCGTCTGGCGTCAGCAGTACCACCACTCCAAGCCGACGCCGCTGGAGAAGGGCGAGGCGACCGACCGCACCGGTTCGGCTGTCTCCTTCTGGCCCGACCCGGACGTCTTCGAGACCGTCGACTTCGACTTCCACACGATCTACCGGCGCCTCCAGGAGATGGCCTTCCTCACCCGGGGTCTCACCATCCACCTGCTCGACGAGCGGGTGCCGGAGGACGAGGACGGCAAGACCCGCGAGGTCACCTTCCACTACGAGGGCGGCATCGCCGACTTCGTCCGGCACCTCAACGCCTCCAAGAGCCCGATCCACAAGACGGTGGTCGAGTTCGGCGCCGAGGAGACGGGCATGTCGGTCGAGATCGCCATGCAGTGGAACGAGTCGTACGGCGAGTCGGTCTACACCTTCGCCAACAACATCAACACCCACGAGGGCGGCACCCACGAGGAGGGCTTCCGGGCCGCGCTGACGAGCGTCGTCAACCGCTACGGCGCCGAGAAGAAGCTGCTCAAGGGCGACGAGCGCCTCTCCGGTGAGGACATCCGCGAGGGCCTGGCCGCGATCATCTCGGTCAAGCTCACCGATCCGCAGTTCGAGGGTCAGACCAAGACCAAGCTGGGCAACACCCCGGTCAAGGGCTTCGTGCAGCGGGTCTGCAACGAGTCGCTCGTCGACTGGTTCGACCGCAACCCGGCCGAGGCGAAGATCATCATCCAGAAGGCCTCCCAGGCGGCCCGGGCCCGGATCGCCGCCCAGCAGGCGCGCAAGCTCGCCCGGCGCAAGTCGCTGCTGGAGTCCGGCTCGATGCCCGGCAAGCTGGCCGACTGCCAGTCCACCGACCCGCGCGAGTCCGAGGTCTTCATCGTCGAGGGCGACTCGGCCGGCGGTTCGGCCAAGCAGGGCCGCGACCCGCGTACGCAGGCGATCCTGCCGATCCGCGGCAAGATCCTCAACGTGGAGAAGGCCCGGATCGACCGGGTGCTGAAGAACAACGAGGTGCAGGCGCTGATCACCGCGCTCGGCACCGGCATCCACGACGACTTCGACATCGAGAAGCTGCGCTACCACAAGATCGTGCTGATGGCCGACGCCGACGTCGACGGCCAGCACATCCAGACGCTGCTGCTCACGCTGCTGTTCCGGTTCATGCGGCCGCTGGTCGAGCTGGGGCACGTCTACCTGGCCGCCCCGCCGCTCTACAAGATCAAGTGGAACAAGAAGGGCGACGACGCCCAGTACGCGTACTCGGACCGGGAACGCGACGGGCTGATCGCACTGCGCCAGCAGAAGAAGCCCAACGCCCGCCCGGACGACATCCAGCGGTTCAAGGGTCTCGGCGAGATGAACTACCCCGAGCTGTGGGAGACCACGATGAACCCGGCCACGCGTACGCTGCGCCAGGTCACGCTCGACGACGCCGCCACCGCGGACGAGCTGTTCAGCGTCCTGATGGGTGAGGACGTCGAGGCTCGCCGGTCGTTCATCCAGCGCAACGCCAAGGACGTGCGGTTCCTGGACATCTGACGGACGCGCCCGGGTCGGCCGGCGATCCACCGGCCGGCCCGGCGATCCACAGAGTTATCCACAGTCTGGCCGCTTTCCACAGCCGTTATCCACAGCGAGACCACGACTCTGAGTCTGATAAGGGTTAACAGTGACCGATACTCCCGAGTCCACCCCGAACGAGCCGGAGACCCCGGAACCACTGGCGGCGGTCGTCCAGCACGACCGGATCGAGCCGGTCGGCCTCGAGGTCGAGATGCAGCGCTCGTACCTCGACTACGCGATGAGCGTCATCGTCGGGCGGGCCCTGCCGGACGTCCGGGACGGGCTCAAGCCGGTCCACCGCAAGATCCTCTACGCCATGTTCGACTCCGGCTACCGGCCGGACCGCGGGTACGTGAAGTGCTCCCGCGTCGTCGGCGACGTGATGGGCCAGTTCCACCCGCACGGCGACTCGGCCATCTACGACGCGCTGGTCCGGATGGCGCAGCCGTGGTCGCTGCGCTACCCGCTGGTCGACGGCAACGGCAACTTCGGCTCGCCGGGAAATGATCCGGCTGCGGCCATGAGGTACTGCCTTGCGGCAGATGTCCGGGTTCGTACCGTCGACGGCACCGTCCGGATCGGCGACGTCGTGCCGGACGCCGCGCCGAGCAGCGAGACCGACGTCGACCTCAAGGTCCGTGACCGCAACGGCGACCTGGTCCGTGCCAGCAGGTTCTTCCACTCCGGCGAGCACCCCACGCTGCGGCTGCGCACCCGTGAGGGGTACGAGCTGACCGGCACCCACAACCACCCGGTGCTCTGCCTGGTGAACGTGGCCGGTGTGCCGACCCTGCTGTGGAAGCTGCTTGCCGAGATCGCCCCGGGCGACCGGGTGGCCCTCCAGCGCACCGTGCCGGACGAGATCGGCTACCCGATGCTGGAGCACGTCGAGGCAGCCGTGTTCGCGGGCGCGTTCGTGTCCGAGGGGTGGGTGTCCGAGCAGCGGGCCGGCTTCAACAACGTGGACCGGGAGTTCTTCGTCCGGGTCCTCACCGCCTATGACCTCGCGGTCGGCGGCCCCCGGTACGTCGCCGAGCGGGTCATCGACTCCGGCAGCACGCTGCACGAACTCGATGTACAGAACCTCGCCGCACTGCGGGCGAGCGTACTCGGCGAGATGGTGGGCGCGCGGAGCGCCGACAAGTTCGTGCCGGAGTTCGTCTGGCGCGGACCGGCCGCGGTCAAGCGGGCCTTCCTCCAGGCGTTGTTCGAGGGCGACGGCTCGTCGTCGCTGCTGCCCCGCCACACGATCCAGGTCTCCTACTCGACCCGCAGCGAGCGGCTGGCCCGCGAGGTGCAGCAACTGCTGCTGGAGTTCGGCGTGGTCAGCCGGCAGTGCCGGTACGACGACGGCGAGATCAAGGTCGTCGTCACCAACCGGCGGGACGCCCGGATCTTCGCCGCTCACGTCGGATTCCTCGGCCGCAAGCAGGCCAAGCTGGAATCCGAGCTGGCCCAGGTGCCGGCGAGCAGCACCGCGCTCTCCGGCGATCACGTGCCGTTCGTCGGTGACTTCGTCCGCGAGCACGGCGCGAGCCGCTGGACCGAGCGTGACTGGCTGCGCCGGCACAACGTGGACCGGATCGAGCGCTGGGAGCGGGACCGCGACGAGATCGCCGCCCGGATCACCGAGCCGGGCATCCTCGACGTGGTCGAACCGCTCGTCGACGGCCGCTTCTACTACGCCGAGGTGACCGACGTCACCGACGCCGGTGTGCAGCCGGTCTACAGCATCCGGGTGGACACCGAGGACCACTCGTTCGTCTCCGACGGTTTCGTCAGCCACAACACCGAGTGCAAGCTCGACCCGCTGGCGATGGAGATGCTGCGGGACATCGACGAGGACACCGTCGACCTCCAGGACAACTACGACGGCCGGGCCAAGGAGCCCACCATCCTGCCGTCGCGTATCCCGAACCTGCTGATCAACGGCTCCGAGGGCATCGCGGTCGGCATGGCCACCAAGATCCCGCCGCACAACCTGCGCGAGATCGGCGCGGCCGTGCAGTGGTGCCTGGAGCACCCGGAGGCCGACGAGGCCACCACGCTGGAAGCCCTCCTGGAGATCGTCAAGGGTCCGGACTTCCCGACCCACGGCCTGATCGTCGGTCAGGCGGGCATCCAGGACGCGTACCGGACCGGGCGCGGCTCGATCCGCATGCGCGCCGTGGTCGAGGTCGAGGAGGACAAGCGGGGCCGGCCGGCGCTCGTGGTCAGCGAGCTGCCGTACCAGGTCAACCCGGACAACCTCGCCGAGCGCATCGCCGAGCTGATCAAGGAGGGCAAGCTCGCCGGCATCGCCGACATCCGCGACGAGTCCTCCGGGCGTACCGGCATGCGGATCGTGCTCGTGCTCAAGCGCGACGCGGTCGCCAAGGTGGTGCTGAACAACCTCTACAAGCACACCCAGCTCCAGGAGACGTTCGGCGCCAACATGCTGGCGCTCGTCGACGGCGTGCCGCGCACGCTGAACCTGGCCCAGTTCATCCGCTACTACGTCGAGCACCAGATCGAGGTGATCCGGCGGCGGACCGCGTTCCGGCTGCGCAAGGCCGAGGAGCGGGCGCACATCCTGCGCGGCCTGTCCAAGGCGCTGGACGCGCTGGACGAGGTGATCGCCCTGATCCGGCGCTCGCCCACTGTGGAGGACGCACGGCAGGGCCTGATCCGGCTGCTGGACATCGACGAGGTCCAGGCGACCGCGATCCTGGACATGCAGCTGCGCCGGCTGGCCGCCCTGGAGCGGCAGCGGATCCTGGACGACCTGGCGAAGCTCGAAGTGGAGATCGCCGACCTCAAGGACATCCTGGCCAAGCCGGAGCGGCAGCGGCGGATCGTCTCGGAGGAACTGGGCGAGATCGTCGCGAAGTGGGGCGACGACCGGCGTACGAAGATCGTCCCGTTCGACGGCGAGGTCTCGATGGAGGACCTCATCGCCCGCGAGGACGTGGTGGTGACGATCACCCGCACCGGATACGCGAAGCGGACCAAGGTCGATCTCTACCGGTCGCAGCGGCGTGGCGGGAAGGGCGTCAGCGGGGCGACGCTCCGCCAGGACGACATCGTCAGCCACTTCTTCGTATGCTCTACCCACGACTGGATCCTGTTCTTCACGAACAAGGGTCGGGTCTACCGGGCGAAGGCGTACGAGCTTCCCGAGGCCAGTAGGGTGGCCAAGGGCCAGCACGTGGCCAACCTGCTCGCGTTCCAGCCCGACGAGCAGATCGCGCAGATCATTGAAATCCCGAACTACCAGGTGGCCCCCTACCTGGTACTGGCCACGAAGAACGGCCTGGTGAAGAAGACGCGGCTCGAGGAGTTCGACTCCAACCGTTCCGGCGGCATCATCGCGATCAACCTGCGCGATGAGGACGAGCTGGTCGGTGCGGTACTGGTCGCTCCGGAGGACGACCTGCTGCTCGTGTCGAAGAACGCCCAGGCGATCCGCTTCAACGCCACCGACGAGGCGCTGCGTCCGATGGGCCGGGCCACCTCCGGTGTGATCGGCATGCGCTTCAGCGGCGAGGACGAGTTGCTCGCCGTCGAGGTGGTGCGAGAGGGTCTGGACGTTCTGGTCGCGACGAACGGGGGTTACGCGAAACGTACCCCGATCGAGGAATACCCGGTCCAGGGCCGGGGAGGTAAGGGCGTGCTGACCGCGAAGATCACCGAGCGACGCGGTGGCCTGGTCGGCGCGGTCGTGATCGATCCGGAGGACGAGCTGTTCGCCATCACGAGCAACGGCGGCGTCATCCGGACTCCGGTGAAGCCTGTACGCCGTACGCGTGACCGGAACACAATGGGGGTCAAGCTGATGGACCTCCCGGACGGCGTGACTATCGTGGCGATTGCTCGCAATGCCGACGAGCCTGACGAACAGGACTAGTTGATGACGGAGACACAGGCGAAGTCGGGGAACAAGGGGACCTCGGCCACTCCGGTCGAGGAGGAGGCCGCGCAGGGCGGCACACCAGCGACCGGCCGCGCGGCTGTGGGCCGGGCCACGGTTCCCGCCGACGCGCCTGCCCCGAAGTTCACCCGGGCTCCCGGCATGGCCCCGCCTCCGGACAAGCCGGCCGAGGACTCCGGTTCCCGGGACTCGGCCGAGACCAAGGTCGACGCGCCGACATCGGCCGACGGTCTGGCCGCTCCGGCCGCCAAGCCCGCGAACGCCACGAGCACCCAGCCGATCAAGACCCCGTCGGCCGCCGGCCGGGCCTCCACCGGAACGACCGGCACGCAGCCGCGGATCGGTGCCGGCCTGGGCACCGCCCCGAAGACGTCGCCCGACGGCTCGCGCCCGAGCGGCGCCGCGAGCGCCCAGGCCCGGCCCGCCAACGGCGGCGGCCTGCCGCCGGGCATCAGCGGCGCGGCAGCCGTCGGCGCCGCGCGCGTGGGTGAGGCGGTACGCGCCGCGCGTACCTCGGTCAGCTCGGCCGCGTCGCGCGGACCGCGACGGGCCCGGCTGAACCTGAAGCGGATCGACCCGTGGTCGGTGATGAAGTTCGCCTTCGCGGTGTCGGTGGTGCTCTTCATCGTGGTCGTCGTGGCGACGTCGGTGCTCTACCTGGCGCTGGACGCCATGGGTGTGTTCAAGAGCGTCAACGACAGCCTCACCGACCTGGTGAACGCCGGCGGCGGCCAGGGTGGCGGCGGCTTCCGGATCACCGCCAAGGGCGTGATCCTGACGTCGGCGCTGATCGGCCTGGTGAACGTCGTGCTGTTCACCGCGCTGGCCACGCTCAGCGCGTTCGTCTACAACGTCTGCGCCGACCTGGTCGGCGGGATCGAGCTGACGCTCGCCGAGCGGGACTGATCGACCGGCGCCGGGGCACCGCGTAAAGCGGTCGCCCCGGCGTCGTGCGTCCGGGTAGGTTCGAGGTGGCGCGGGTGCTTCCCACCACAGACCCCCGATTTGGGCGCGGTGGAGGCGATGGGTTAACCTAGCTCGTCGCTACGCGGGGCTATAGCTCAGTCGGTTAGAGCGCAGAGCTGATAACTCTGAGGTCGCTGGTTCGATTCCAGCTAGCCCCACCGCACATCGTCCGACGACAGTCGAGCGCGAGGGGTCAAGCACATGTTCAAGAAGCTCCTGATCCTGGCCGGCATCGTCGGTGTGGCCGCCGTCGTGGCCAAGAAGGTCAAGGCCTCGAACGACGAGCGCGCCCTGTGGCACGAGGCGACCACGGCGCCCGACCTGCGCTGAACGCCGTCACGGGGCCCTAGCTCAACTGGCAGAGCACTGCCTTTGCAAGGCAGGGGTTAGGGGTTCGAGTCCCCTGGGCTCCACCACATCATTTCGCCGGATCATCAGCGGCTGTCGATGCTGCTGTGTTGCGTGCCGCCTCGGCAGTCGGCTTCCATCGATCAGCGAAAGCCTCGGCGAACCGTTCATGATCTGATCGGCGTTGCACCCGGCCGACCTTCCGGCTGCGGTGTTGGAGCACGTGATGCCCTAGCTCGTGCAGCAGTACGGCAAGTTCAAGTTCATGTCGTACCTGATGGACACCGACTCGGTGCGGCGCCAGCTCGCCGGCTGATCCGTCACCCCGGACGGCGCGTCGCCACACCGCCGCCGGCCCTCGCTCGTCGAGGCCGGCGGCGGTTCCGCATGTCGGCGTCACGGTCCCTGAGCGCCGCAGTCGACGACGGCGCCGGTCCGGGTTCGCCGAGCATCAGCGTGACCACCGCGGCGAGCAGCACGATCGACCCGAGAACGGCGGTCACTGTGAGCCGTTCGTCGAGCAGGAGCACCGCGATGAGCGCCGCCGTCACCGGCTCCACGAGCGCGATGACCGACGCGGTGGTCGCCCGGACCGAGGCCAGCCCGGCGAAGAACAGGGTGTACGCCACGGCGGTGGGCCCCACGGCGAGGAAGGCGAGCAGGCCCACTGTCTGACGGATGTCACCGGCTGTGGGCAGGATCCCTTCGAGCAGGGCCAGGGGAAGCAGGCAGATCATTCCGACGGCGAATCCGCCCAGTAGCGGAGTGTGCCCGCCGCCGTCTCGGCCGAGCTTCCGGTTGAGCAGGGTGACGGCTGCGTACCCGGCCGCGGACAGCAGCGCGCAGGCCAACCCCAGCAGCGGCGCCGGGGCGCTGCCGGCGCTACCACCGCCCAGCAGCAGGACCAGGCCGACGAGTGCTGTCACGACTGTGACTCCGCCGGATCGGCCGAGTCGCTCGCCGAGGGCCAGGCGTGAACCGAGGGCGATGAGGACCGGCCCGGCGCCCAGGGTGACCATGGTGGCGACGGCCAGACCGGCGTACCCCACTGCGGCGAAGTACGCCGTCTGGTAGACGGCGAGACCTACGCCTGTCGTCACGACCTGCCGCCACCTGTGGCGCGGCCGGGTGCCGACGACCCGGATACGCGAGGATGGTCGCCGACGTGTCAGGTGTCCGGCGGCGAGCAGCAGGACGCCGCCCGCGAAGCGCCAGAAGGAGACGGCGACGGGGCCCAACCCGCTGGTGTCGTAGAGGACGGCCGCCGCGGCGCCGCCGGTGCCCCAGGCGATCGCCGCCAGGAGGATGTACAGGGTTCCTCGCCCCACGGTCGGGGGCAGATTTCTGCGCACGGGATTCTCCGTTGTCGTCGCCGCCCGGGCACCGCGAACGCACCCGGGCTCTGGATCGAAAGCCGGGTTCGGTGAACGGCGTCGTTACCGGGTGACCGGTGGCGGCGAGACAACGCGGAACGTCATGTCCGCACCCTAGCGGCGCGCAGACGATCGACCGCCTGCTTTATCGCGGCCACCCGCGTCGCGAGCGGTCCCGCGGGCACCTCGACCAGGTCGAATCCCGCGTCGCGGTACGTCAGTTCGTGGACGCGCTCGAAGACGAGCGACTCCTCGAAGCTGATCCGGCGGGCGGCGGTCGCCTCGACGAAGCCCTGATTCCGTACGAAGAAGACGGTCCGCTCGTAGTGGCGGCGTTCCGTCGTCAGGCGCTCGACCTCGTCCAGCAGGGCGGACGGCGGCGTCGACCCCAGGTGGCGGCACAGCGCGAGCGTGCAGACAGGTGAGCGGTCGTGGAAGACGATCTCCCCGGCGCGCGCTTCGGCTCGGCGCCGACGCCTGCGCTGGAGAGCCAGCACCCGCTCGGCGAAGTCCGGCTCGCGCCACGGTTCGGGCCGGCCGAGCGCCTGGTGCAGCGCGATCACGTCGGTCGCCGCCTCCTCCACGACGGGGTGGCCGTCGACCTCCAGGTGGCGCAGGATCGCGGTCTTACCGGAGCCGGGAGCGCCGGTGAGGATGAATCCGGGCATGACGTCCTCCGTTGGCAGACAGCCTCTTGATAGGCAAGCTGACACTTGCATATGGTGGGTGACGTGGGCGATCTGTACCAGGCGCTGGCCGATCCCACCCGCCGCCTGATCCTCGACGAGCTGACCGAGCGCGACGGTCAGACCCTGTTCGAGATCTGCGGCCGGCTGGCCACCAAGCACCAGGTCGGCTCGTCCCGGCAGGCGATCTCCCAGCACCTCGACGTCCTGGAGGCCGCCGGCCTGATCGTCACGCGGCGGCAGGGTCGCTACAAGTTCCACCACCTCGACACCCGGCCGCTGCGGTCCATCACCGAGCGATGGCTCAGGTCCGACGCACCCACCCAGGAGAACCCATGAGAATCAACCTCACCAGCGTGTACGTCGACGACCAGGACAAGGCACTGCGCTTCTACACCGAGGTGCTGGGCTTCGTGAAGAAGACAGACGTGCCGACCGGGGAGTACCGGTGGCTGACTGTGGTCTCGCCGGACGCCCCGGACGGCGTGGAGCTGCTGCTGGAACCCGACGCGCACCCGGCCGCCAAGGCGTTCAAGGAGGCGCTCGCGGGCGACGGGATACCGCTGACGCAGTTCGCGGTGGACGACGTGGCCGCCGAGCACGACCGGCTGCGGGGCCTCGGCGTGCTGTTCACCCAGGAGCCGGTCGACATGGGCCCGGTGACCACGGCGGTGTTCGACGACACCTGTGGCAACCTGATCCAGATCGCACAGTACCGGTAGCGGGTCGACAGTGGCCGGACCGTGGCGTAGCCCGGCGCTGGCGGCCGCGGTGGCGCGCCTGGAGGACGAGATCCGGGACGCCTGGGCGCGGCTGCGCGGTGAGCTGGACGTGGCGCCGGGCTCGCCCGAGGAGAGCGAGCTGGCCTGGCTCGTCGTCGACGACCCCGGGGCGTACGACTGGCGGACCGTGGACGGCGCGGTGGACCGGCTGACCTGTCCCGACTGCGGGGCACGGCTGACCGCCGGACCGGCGACGTGTGAAATGTGCGAGTTCCGCCACCGGATGCGGTTCGGCGCCCGGGAGCGCGACCGCCCGCACGTGCCGCCCGGCAACGAGCACGCGCTGCGCGTGGCCACGGCGGTGACCCGCAGCCGCCACCGCTACTCACCCCGGGCGCGGGTCGGCTACGAGCTGGTCCTGCCGGACCTGCTGGCCGGCGCCCTGCCCACGACTCCCCAGGCCCAGGCCGCCAAGGCACTCATCAATACGTTGACCGACGGCGAGTGCGACCGGGTCGCGAGCCTCGCCGAGGTCGTGGAGTTGGCGAGAGGTCGTTGACTCCGCGCGGAACCGCTGGACACGATCGGTCACTCTGGCGGCATGACGGTGTGGCGGCGCCCGTACTCGCTGGACCTGACCACCTCCGGCTTCATGGTCGTGGCGGTGCTGGCGGTCGGCTTCTTCGTGCTCCTCGTGTTCGAGGTCAGGAGCGGCAGGATGCCGGGACGGGATGCGGTGTTCCTCGGCGTGTGGAACGCCGTCGGCCTCGCCGTCGCGGTCCGCCGCGCGATGCTCGGCGTCTGGGTGAGCCCTGTCGGCGTACGCTCGCGCTCGCTGCTCCGCACGACCACAGTGCCGTGGGCGTCGGTTGCGGAGATACACAGCGGTACGGGTTCGATCGTGGGCCTGGACGTGGGACGCGACGCGATCGTCATCGAGCGGATCGACGGCGAGCCGGTGCAGACGCCGATCCAGTCCGGCGCCGTCGTCCGGCCGTTCCGCCTGGAGCTGACCCGGCTGGTCACCTGGCCGGAGCACTACGACGAGATCCTCGCGAACCTGCGGGAGTGCCATCGCAACGCCCGGCCCCCGGAGCAGCGCGCGGCGGCGAGCCCGGCGCCGGATCCGGTCCGCACCGACCGTCCGGACCCGCCGGGGCAGATCCGGCGGCCCGCTCCGAGTGCCGCGCAGCGGCGCGACATCCACGCGTTGACCAGGCAGTACGAGCGTGGAGTGCTGACCGACGCCGAGTACGCGGCCGCGTTGGCGCGGCTGCGCGGTGACGAGTAGGCGTCAGCCGAGCCGGTCGAGCAGCTCGCGGCTGCGGCTCACCACCAGCGCTGTGGCCTCGGCGTCGTACGAGGGCAGCGAACTGTCGGTGAACAGGTGCCGGTCGCCGGGGTAGACGTACAGCTCGCCGCGCTCGGGACCGACGATCGACACCAGCTCGCGCGCGGCGTCGACGTCCCCTTCGAGCCCGAAGAACGGGTCGCGCTCCATGCCGTGCACCTGCACCGCCACCCCGTCGGGCCACGGGCCGATCGCCCACTCGCCGGTCACCGGCAGGCAGGCCTCGTAGAGCAGGGCGGCCCGGGCGCCGGCCCGGGTCTGGGCGAGCCGCTGGGCGATGGCGGCGCCCCAGGAGACGCCCGCGTAGACGAGGCCGGCGGGCAGGTCGGCGACGAGCGCGTCGGCGCGCCGGTCGAGGACGTCGCCGCCGATCCGCTTGATCAGCGCGGCGCCGTCGGAGATGGTGGCCGGCCGTTCGCCGTCGAAGAGGTCGGGGGCGTGGACTGTGTGGCCACCGGACCGGAGGGAGTCGGCGAGCGCGCGGACGCCGTCCGTGAGCCCTTGAATGTGGTGGAAGAGCACGATCTCGGCCATCACTACACTCCTGAGTTGTCAGACCAAAGTTGTCGAACGAACCAGAATCTTAGAACGGTCGAGAAATGTCGGTCAATGAGCGAATCCCGGACTACGACCTCGACGACCTGCTCGTGGTCACCGCTCCGGAGCAGTTGCGTGCGCTCGCCGACCCGCTGCGGAGCACGCTGCTCGAACTGCTCCTGGAGCGCGCCGCCACTGTCAACGAGATGGCCCGCGCCGTCGACCGGCCGAAGAGCAGCGTGGCGTACCACGTGAACCAACTGGTCGACGCCGGTCTGCTGCGCGTGGTGCGGACCCGCCGGGTACGCGCCATCGAGGAGCGGTTCTACGGGCGGGTGGCCCGCACCTACTACGTCGGCGCGCTCAGCCGGGCCGAGGACAAGCAGGTGGTGTCCCGGATCAACGGGCTCGCCGAGGCGGCAGCCGAAGCGGCGGCCGCGCACGCCGCCGACGAGTTGCGGTGCACGCTCGTGCACGCGCGCATCCCGATCGAGGACGTCCGCGAGTTCTGGGCGGAGGTGCAGGCGCTGGCCCGGCGGTTCGCGCAGATCCCCCGCGCCGGGGACCAGGTGTACGGCTTCGCCGCCGGCCTCTACCCCACCGACGCGCCCACGCTCCCCGACACGGAACCCGCCACCGACCCACGCGACTGACGGCCCCACCACGCGACGGCAGGGTCTTGCCGGGACGGCGAACCGGGCAGGCTAGCGTCGGAAGCGTGAGCACCGGATCCCCGCGCGTCCTGCCGGCCGAGCGCGGCATCGACGAGGCAGCCGCCGTCCTGCGTGCCGGCGGGCTGGTCGCCTTTCCCACCGAGACGGTCTACGGGCTGGGCGCCAACGCGCTCGACGCCCGGGCCGCCGCGCGGATCTTCGAGGCGAAGGCGCGGCCCAGCTTCGACCCGCTGATCAGCCACCTGGCCGACGCCGCCGACCTGGCCGCGCTGGTGGGCGAGGTGCCCGCGGCGGTGGCCGAGCTGGCGAAGCGGTTCTGGCCCGGCCCGCTCACCCTGATCGTGGACCGTCCGGAGATCATCCCGCCGATCGTCACCTCCGGTCTGGACACCATGGCGGTACGCGTACCGGACGAGCCGTCGGCGCGGGCGCTGATCGCCGCCGCCGGAGTGCCGGTGGCGGCGCCGAGCGCGAACCGGTTCGGCCAGCTCAGCCCCACCCGGGCCGAGCACGTGGTGGCCGGGCTGGGCGGCGCGGTGGACGTGGTGCTCGACGGCGGGCCCACCCGGTGCGGGATCGAGTCGACGATCGTGGACGCGCGCGGTGAGCGGCCGGTGGTGCTGCGGCTGGGCGCGCTGCCGGTCGAGGCGCTCGTCGAGGCGGTCGGCCCGGTCGAGGTGCGCCAGGGCAGCTCCGGCCAGCCGGTCGCGCCCGGGACGCTCGCCGCGCACTACGCCCCGCGTACCCCGTTGCGGTTGGGCGCGGCGGCCGAGCCCGGCGGCGGCCGGCGGGGCTTCCTGGCCTTCCGGGAGCCACCGGCGGACGGCGACTGGGCGGCGGTGGAGGTCCTGTCGCCCGACGGCGACGTGACGGCGGCGGCGGCGCGCCTGTTCGACGCGCTGCACCGGCTCGACGCGGCCGGGGTTACCGAGATCGTCGCCGAGCCGGTGCCGGAGACCGGCGTGGGCCGAGCGATAAACGACCGGCTGCGCCGGGCCGCCGCCACCTGGCGCTAGGACTGGTCGGCGTCGGGTCGCCGATGCGAACCCGGCTGCGGCAGGCGGTCGACCAGCTTGGTCAGCGCACCGTTGGCGAACGTCGCGCCGAGCGCCGACCCGGTGGCGATGGTCCAGCCCACCGGGCCGAGCGGGGTGCAGCCGAAGAACTGGCTGACGCCCGGCGTCTGCACCACAGCCACGAGCACGCCGACCGACGCGGCGGTGGCGGCGAGCACGCTGGGGCTGGTGCCGCCGGCCAGCACGGTCTGGCCGAGCTGGGTGCCGATCAGCGAGGCGAGCGCGACGGTGCTGGCACGCCGCTGGGTGCCGGTCCACCTGGCGATCGTCCAGCCGGCGGTCGCGCCCAGCGTGGTCGACGCCGCACGCAGCCCGATCTCCCGGGTCATGGTGACGCCGAGCGACGAGTCCGGCCCTTCCCGCAGCAGATGGTCGGCGCTGTCGTCGGCGGGCGGGCGGACCGCGATGGCGAGTGCGGGTGCCAGGTCGGTGAGCAGGTTGACCAGCAGGAGTTGCCGGCCGGTCAGCGCGGACCGGCCGGTCGCGGCGGCGGTCAGCACGCTGAACGCGATCTCGCCGAGGTTGCCGCCGACCAGGATGCTCAGCGCGTGCCGCACCGACGACCACATGGCCCGTCCCTCGACGAGCGTGGCGATGATCGTCTCCAGCCGGTCGTCGGTGACCACCAGGTCGGCCGCCGCGCGGGCGGCGGGAGTGCCGCGCTGGCCGAGCGCGATGCCGACGTCGGCGAGCCGGATCGCGGGCGCGTCGTTGGCGCCGTCACCGGTCATCGCGACAGTCCGGTCCTGGCGCTGCAACGCCTGGATGATCCGTACCTTGTGGGCGGGCGTGCAACGTGCCACCACGTCGGTGGCCATCAGGCGCTCGGCGAGCGCCGCGTCGTCCAGCCGGTCCAGGTCGGTGGCGGTGACCACGCGCTGCCCGCCGTCGTCCGGGCTGATCTTGGCGGCGATCGCCTCGGCCGTGGCCGGGTGGTCACCGGTGATCATGACGGTGTGCACGCCCGCCGCCCGGATCCGGGCCACCGCCGGCCGGGCGCTCTCCCGCACCCCGTCGGCGAGCGTCAGGAAACCCACGAAGACCAGCCCGTCGACCTGCTCGTCGCTCACCTGCTCGATGGAGACCTGGCACTCGGCCACGGCGAGGATGCGATGCCCGGCACCGGCCCGCCCGGCCAGCATGGCCTGCACCTCCTCGCGTCCGGCCGCATCAAGCGGCCGGTCACCCTCGGCGGTGCGCCGGGACGCGCAGCGCGGCAGCACCGACTCGGGGGCGCCCTTCACGCTCAGCAGCAGCCCGCCGGTGCCGCGGCCGACGGTGGCGCTGTAGCCCCGGGACGGCTCGAACGGCAGCCCGGCCGTGGCGGTCCACTCCGCCGCACCGGTCCGCTCGGTCACGCCGGCGGCGTCCGCGCCGTGGCGTACCGCCCGGTCGGTCTGCTGCGGCAACTCGTCCGGATCCGCCGCAGCAGGGGTGGCCCGCACCGCGGCGGCCAGCGTCGACCGGAGCGGCTCGTCGAGTTCGTCCAGCACGGCGTACCGGCCGTCACCGGTACCCACCCCCGCCAGCAGCAACTTCCCCTCGGTGAGCGTGCCGGTCTTGTCGAAGCAGAGCACGTCGACCCGGCCCAGCGCCTCGATGGTCCGGGGGTTGCGGACCAGGGCGCCGTGCTCGGCCAGCCGCCGCGCCGCCGCCAGCTGCGCGGCGCTGACCAGGAACGGCAACCCCTCCGGCACCGACGCCACGGCCAGGTTCGCGGCGGTCGCCGCCGTTTCGGCAAGGGGTACGCCCCGAAGCAGCCCTGCGCCTGCGACAGCGATCGCCGAGGCGGCCGCAAGGGGTACGGCGCTGCTGGTCAGCCTGCCGAGCCGCGCCTCCACGCCACTGGCGGGCGGGGCCTGCCGGGCCATGGCGAGGCTCCGCCCGGCCTCGGTCTCCGCACCGGTGGCCACCACCACTGCGGTGCCGTGCCCGGCGGCCACAGTGGTGCCCTCGAACAGCATCGAGTGCCGTTCGGCGATGGCCGCCGCCACCACCGGTTCCGGACTCTTCGCCACCGGCAGCGACTCGCCGGTCAGTGACGACTCGTCCGCCTCCAGCCCGTCGCTCGTCAGCACCCGGCAGTCGGCCGGTACGGCGTCCCCGGAGCTGACCGTGATCACGTCGCCGCGGACCAGTTCCTCGGCGGGCACCACCCGCTCGGCGCCGTCGCGCAGCACCCGGGCGGTGACCGCCGATCGGGACAGCAGCTCGGCGAGCGATCGTTCGGTGTTGCGCTGGTGCACCGCGCCGACCAGCGCGGACCCGCCCACCACACCGCCCACCAGGGCCGCGTCGACGAGTGAGCCGAACGCGGCGGAGAGCACCGCACCGGCGGCCAGCACCGGGGTGAGCGGGTTGGACAGCTCCTCCACGAACGCGCGGAGCAGCCCGGCCGGGCCGTGCTCGTCGCCGACCTCGACGCGCCGGCGACGGGCCGCCTCGTCCTCGGCAAGCCCGGACGGGTCGGTGGCGAGCTGGTCCAAGACGGTCTGCGCCGGCATCAGGTGCCAGGCGGTGAGCGCGGGCATCGGTGCGCCGGTCCGGTCCGGCAGCCGGTGTGCCCGGAACACGCCGTGCGCGAACGCGAGCGCCGCCGCGCCGTTCACCGCGGCGAGCGTCGGGCGGGGCAGCCGCCGCCGGTCGGCGGTGAACGCGGCGAGCGCGCCGAGCCCGCTGCCGGCCATCGAGATCCGGACGTTCTGCTCGGTCATCCGGCGGGCCACCCCGGCGGCGTCGACGAGCAGGGCCGGTACCCGCAGGTCGTCACCGACCAGCAGGTGCGCGCCCCACGGCGGCAGGTCGTCCGGGCCGTACACGCCGAGGCCGCAGTCCGAGGCGGCGAGCGCCGACCGCTCACCGGAGACCACCATCACCACGGCGCCCTCGCGTTGCAGGTCGTGCACCGCGTCGGCGAGCCGGGCACCACCGGGTACGAGCAGGTCCGCGAAGTCGTACCGGCCGTCGTCCGCGCCGCCGACCACGAGCCGCAGGCCCGCCTGCCGTGCGGCCGACGCCAGCGCGTCCACGCCCGGCGCGGGCTCCGGCTCGACCCGCAGTACGGCGGCGAGCCGGCCGTTCTCCGCCAGCCCGAGCAGCCGTCCACCGTCGGCGCGCAGCCGGGCGCTGTCCGGGGTGTCGCCGGGATCGTCGGCGCCGAGGCGGTCCAGCGGGCCGATCCGCCAGCCGCCGTCGGCGCGAACCGCGTCCGGCTCGGCCGGGTCGAACAACGCGAACGCGCGGGCGGCGACCTGCCCGGTGTCGGCGTCGGCCAGCGGCGCGAGATCGGCCAGGACGCCCCGGTCCGAACCGAGCACCGCCGCGTCGAGCACCACCGTGTCGATCCGGTCCAGCTCACGCAGCACACTGCGGTCCATCGCGATCACGCCCCGCCGGGCGAGCATCCGGCCGAGCTGGGCGCCGTACCCCTCGCGGCCGGAGCCGGGCGCCTTCGGCAGCGAGGACAGCGCCAGCGCGGCTGCGCGCTTCGGCCCCAGCACCGGCAGCGCCGCCGCCCCGGCGACCGCGCCGGCCGGAAGCACCCGCTTGGCGTACCGCTCGGGCTGCCCGTCCGGCACCGGGCAGGGCCGCTCGCCGTCGGGCACCCGGGCCACAGCCCGCTCCGGGTCACCGGTCAGGTGCGGCTCGGCCCGCCGCCACGCGTTCAGTTGAGCGGCGCCCTCACCCCACTGCACGACCCGCTGCGCGCCGTCCAGCACAATGCCCGCCCAGCCGCCGGTGAGACCCTGCACCACCGCCTCGGCCAGCGGGAACAGCACCTCGGCGCGCGGGTCGGCGCGGATGCCCAGACCGGCCAGCGCGTGCAGCTTCGGGTGCAGGTCGACAGCGCCGAGCAGACCGGCCACCTCGGCGGGAATGGGAGTGAGCGGCAGGACACGGGTGGCAGCGGAGATGCTCAACCCGAGCACGTCGGACAGCAGCGCGCCGAACGTCCGCGCGGTACGCGGGCCGTCCTCGGGCGGCTGCGGCGGTTCGATCTCCGGGTCCGGCTCGTACGGGCAGGTCTGCTCCACGCGCGCCACCGTGGCGATCAGGTCGCGCAGCTTCGGCGCCGGATCCCCGGTCGCCACCACCACCCGGCCCGACGGCGCGTTCACACGCGCCCAGGCGACACCCGGCATCGACTCCAGCGCCGCTTCGACCTGACGGGCCAGCCGGTCGCCGCCGTCCTGGCAGACGCCGTGCACCTCGATGTGGTGGCGGCCGTCCTGCGACCACACGCGGCGGCTGGTCAGCCCGGTGAGGCGGGCCAGCCGGGCCGCCGCCGTACCGACGCTGCCCGCCACCTCGCTGACCCGGGCCGGCACGGCATCAGTGGGCAGGGCCGAACCGACGGTACGCGCGACGCGCGCGGCGGTCTCCGGTACGACCGTCGGCGACAGCAGGAGGCCGGCGAACCGTCCCAGCGAGGTCATCGAGTCGTACGGCCGGGCAGTCGGTTGAAGGTGTCGCAGCCGTACGCCATCTCGCCTCCCGGTCTCGTCCCGGCGGCCCGACTTCCCGGCGCGGCGTCCGTTATGCCACCCCGACGGCAGAAGTTTCCGGGCATCGCCCCGCCGTTCCCGGCCGACGAGACGCGCGCCACAGTTGACCTCAACCGGGGGTGAGGTCCGAGGCTGAACGCCATGACCAGCACCACCGCCGTTCCGGCTGATCCACCCGTCGACCTCTGGTCGCCGCGCCTGCGGGCGATGACGGTGGGCAGTGTCGCCCTGGTGTCCCTGCTCGCGTTCGAGGCGCTGGCGGTGGGCACCGCCATGCCGACCGTGGCGCGCAGCCTCGACGGGCTCGGCCTGTACGCGCTGGCGTTCGGCGGTTCCTTCGCCTCCGGCGTGGTGGCGATGGTCGCCTCCGGCATCTGGTGCGACGCGCGCGGGCCGCGCCCGGCCATGTGGCACGGTGTCGTCTGGTTCGTCGCCGGGCTCGTGGTGGCCGGCGCCGCCACGACCATGGAGGTGCTGGTCGTCGGGCGGGTGGTGCAGGGCTTCGGCTCCGGACTGGTCTCGGTGGCGCTCTACGTGGTCGTCGGGCAGGCGTACCCGGAGCAGTTGCGGCGGCGGATCTTCGCCGCGTTCGCCGCGGCCTGGGTGGTGCCGTCGCTGGTCGGACCGGCCCTGGCCGGACTGATCGTGGAACATCTGGGCTGGCGGTGGGTGTTCCTCGCGGTGCCGGCGGTGGCGATCCCGGCGGCGCTGCTGGTCCAGCCGGGGCTGCGGGCGCTGACCGCCACCGTGGCGACCCGCCCGCCGGCGGGTGCCCTGGCCCGGATCGGCTGGGCCTGCGGGGCGGGGGCGAGCGCCGCACTGCTGCACTACGGGGGGCAGCAGCGCGGCGTGCTCGCCGCCGCCCTGATCGCCGGGGCGCTGGCCGGGCTGTTCGTCTGCGTGCCGCACCTGCTGCCGGCCGGGTTCCTGCGCGCGGCGCGGGGACTGCCGACGGTGATCGGCCTGCGCGCGCTGGCGTCGGCGGCGTTCGTGGCCGCCGAGGTGGTGATCCCGCTGATGCTGTCCCGGGAGCGCGGTTTCTCGCCCACCGGTGCCGGCCTGGTGCTGACCGTCGGGGCGCTGTCCTGGTCGGTCGGCTCGTGGATCCAGGGGCGGATCGGCTCACCCCGCTCGGCGGCGACGCTGCCCCGGGCCGGGCTGGCCTGCATCACGATCGGTACGGCGGGCGTGGCGTCGGCGCTGGTGCCCGGACTGCCGGTGCTGCCGGCCGTGCTGAGCTGGTCGGTGGCCGGGCTGGGCATGGGCCTGCTCTATCCGTCGCTGTCGGTGCTCACCCTGGAGCAGTCCGCCCCGGCCGAGCAGGGCCGCAACAGCTCCGCGCTGCAACTGGGCGACTCGCTCGCCGCCGCCACAGTGCTGGCGCTCACCGGCGCGGTCCTGGCCGCCGGTGCGTCCCCCGGCCCGGCCGGCTTCGCGACCACGCTGGCCGTGGCAGCCGCCTGCGGCCTGCTGGGCCTGCTGCTGGCCGGCCGGGTGGTCCTCCGCCCCACCCCCTGACCGCCCCGCCCGCCCCCGCCCCTGCCCCACCCACCCTCTGCCGGTGATCAAGGAGTTCGGGTCGGTTTTCGAGCCTCCGTCCGACACGAACTCCTTGGTCAACAAAGGGAGGGCAGGGCCGAGGTGGCCCTCGGGGGCGCAGGATCGGGGTGAAAGGGGCGGGGGCGGGCGGCTGTCACGATCCGGGTCGGCGTTTCGTCCCATCGGGGAGCCGCGGTGTGGCGGTTGCGCGTGGGCGGGAGGAGTGGGCGATGCGGGTGCTGGTGACCGGGGCGACCGGGCGGCTCGGGCGGGTGGCGGTGCCGCGGCTGCGGGACGAGGGCTTCACGCTCCGGGCGGCCAGCCGCCGGCCGCGTACCGGGGACGGGGTCGAGTGGGTCACCGCCGACCTGGCCACCGGTGCCGGGCTGGCGGAGGCGGTCGCCGGGGTGGACGCGGTGCTGCACCTGGCCTCGTCGCCGCAGCGGCGCACCCACGACATCGACGTGCTCGGCACCCGCCGGCTCGCGGTGGCGGCTGGTCGCGCCGGGGTGCGTCACCTGGTCTTCGTGTCGATCGTCGGCGTCGACCGGGTGCCGTTGGGCTACTACCGGCACAAGCTCGCGGCCGAGCAGGTGGTGGCCGCCGGACCGGTGCCGTGGAGCGTGTTGCGGGCGACCCAGTTCCCGGAGTTCCTGGAAGGGCTGCTCAGCGGCGCGAGCCGCCTCGGCCCGGTGATCGGGGACCGGGCCGTGCTCGCCCAGCCGGTCGACCCCGGTGAGGTGGCGGACCGGCTCGCGGTCCTGCTGCTGGCCGGACCGTCGAACCGGGTGGAGGACTTCGGCGGACCGGAGGTGCTGCGCTACGACGACGCGGCCCGCGCCTGGCTCGCGGCGCGCCGGGTACGCCGTCCGCTGCTGCCGGTCCGGATCCCCGGCCGGCTCGGACGGGAGCTGCGGGCGGGTGGCCTCACCACGACCGCCACGCCGACCGGCGTCCGGATCTGGGCCGACCACCTCGCGGACACGTACGGGGGAACCGCCGGAAGATGAGAAACGGTCGGGTCCGCACCGGCCTACGGTGACCGCATGCTGGTCTTCGTCGCCACAGTGGTTCTGTACGTCTTCGGTTTCGTCTTCCTCTACGGCGTGATCCGGGTCGGCGTCCGGCACGGCATCGAGGACGCCGAGGCGAACCGTCCCGAGGTGCTGCGCCGCCGGCAGCTCACCACGACCGAGAGCCGGGACTTCGCGCAGGAGAACGCGTTCCTCACCAATCCCAACTGAAGGGCGGGGGCGGGGTCCGGCCGGTCGATCCGCCGGGCGGGTGCGAGGATCGCGGCATGATGGGGACGCTGAAGACGGAGCCGGCCCGCACCCGGCTCGACCTGCTGGCTCCGCCGGTCGCCGCGGCCCTGCAGGATTGGCCGGCCGAGGCCCCGGTGGACGTGGACGACGTACTGGTCGCTCCGATCGACGCCGACCTGGCCGACACCGCTGCCTTCTGCGAGGCGTACGGGGTGGGGCTGGAGGAGTCGGCCAACTGCGTGGTGGTCGCCGGCAAGCGCGGCGGCGAGACCCGGTACGCGGCCTGTGTCGTGCTCGCCACCACCCGCGCCGACGTCAACGGTGTGGTCCGCAAGCTGCTCGACGTGCGCAAGGCGAGCTTCGCGCCGATGGCCGAGGCGGTCGAGTCGAGCGGCATGGAGTACGGCGGCATCACGCCGATCGGCCTGCCGGCGGACTGGCCGATCCTCGTCGACTCCCGGGTGATCGCCACGCCGCACGTGATCATCGGTTCGGGCGTACGGCACAGCAAGATCGCCCTGCCCGGGCCGGCGCTCGGCGCGCTGCCCGGGGCGAGGGTGGTGGAGGACCTGGCCAGGCCGGCCTAGGTCCTCATCCGCATCGATCTTGTTCCACGTGAAACATCAGGCTGCCGCTTCGCGCTGCGCCACCTCGCGCAGCGCGGCGAGCAGCGTCTCCGGCTCCTGGGCGCCGGTGACCGCGTACTTTCCGGCCAGCACGAAGGTCGGCACGCTGGAGACGCCGAGCTGGTGGGCGGTGCTCAGGTCGGCGGCGACCTCCCGGCGGCCCAGGTTCGACTCCAGGTACTGCCGCGCCTCGGTCTCGTCCAGCCCGGCCTCGCCGGCCAGCGTGACGAGCGCGTCGATCGAGCCGACGTCGACGCCGTCGTGGAAGTGCGCCCGGTAGAGCCGCTCGACCATCTCGGCGGAGCGCCCGTGCTCGGTGGCGAAACGCACCAGCCGGTGCGCGTCGAACGTGTTCGCGGCCACCGCCCGGTCGAACCGCAGGTCCAGGCCCGCGCCCGCGGCGACGCCCGTCACGTGCGCGGCCATGCCCTCGGCCTTGTCCCGCCCGCCGAACTTGTCGCCGAGCGCCTCCAGCAGCGGCTTCGGCTCGGTGACCGGAGTCGGGTCCAGCTGGAACGGCCGGAACCGGACGTTCACCTCGCCGTCGTACGACTCCAGGGCCTGTTCCAGCCGGCGCTTGCCGATCCAGCACCAGGGGCAGACCACGTCGGCGTAGATCTCGATGTCCATGACCAGCGACAACCCGCGGGTCAGGAGATCTGTTCCCGGACCTGGCGCTTGAGCCGGGCCAGGATGGCGGTGCCGCCGCGTACGCGCAGCGGGCTGATCGCCTGCGCCAGGCCCATCCGCTGGTAGAGGTCGTCCGGTACGGCGAGCACCTCCTCGGCGCTCGCCCCGGCCAGCCCTTCGGCGAGGATGCCGGCGAACGCCCGGGTGGTGGGCGCCTCCGGCGGGCAGTCGAACACAGTGCTCACGGTCTTGTCCGCGTTCACCTCGGCGCGCAGGAAGAACGCGGTCTGGCACTCGGGGACCTGCTCCAGTTCCTCCCGGTTCACACCCTCGGGCAGGGGCGGGATCACGTCCGCGAACTCCAGCAGCATCTCCAGAACGACGTCGCGGGGCGCGGCGGCGAACTCGTCGACGATCTCGGCCAGCTTGGTCGGCATCTCGGGCATGGGTCGAGGCTATCCGCCGCCGCGCGTCGCCACCCGGCGGTGCCGAGCGGGGCCCCGCCGCACGTGCGGAGCCCGCGCTCACACGTTCGGCGCGGCCTCGCTGATGTCGCTGAGCGCCGAGTGGGGGTCGAGCTGCATGGCGAGGTCACCGAGGGAGACGATGCCGACGAGCTTGCGGTCGCTGTCGCACACCAGCACCCGGCGGATGTTGCGCTCGCGCATCAGCGCCGCCGCCTCGTTCGCCGTGCAGTGCTGTTCGATCATCACCACCTCGCGGGTGATGATCGAGCCGATCGTGGTGGTGCCGGGGTCGGCACGCTCGGCCACCGCCCGGACCACGATGTCGCGGTCGGTCAGCATGCCGGCGAGCGTGGCGCCGTCGGTCACCACCACGTCGCCGATGTCCGACTCCTTCATCACCCGGGCCGCCTCGTCCAACGGGGTCTCCGCCGAGAGGTAGACCACCTGCCTGGTCATCACGTCACTGACGCGGAACATGAGAGCCTCCGAACGCTTTGGTCGATCCGTCTGCGGTACCCGGTGGCGCGCTCGCTACACCCCGTCGCGGCGCGTCGCGCCCGCCTCGTCGCGCAGGCGCTCCACGATGGCCTCCACCGGCAGCTCGGTGCGCTCGCCGGTGGCCCGGTCGCGCAGTTCCACGTACCCCTCGGCCAGGCGGCGGCCGACCACGACGGCGCGCGGGATGCCGATCAGCTCGGCGTCGGTGAACTTCACCCCGGCGGACACGTGCGTGCGGTCGTCGACCAGCACCCGCAGGCCGGCGGCGGCGAGGCGCCCGCCGAGGTCGAGCGCCGCGTCGAGCTGCGGCCCCTTCCCGGCGGCGATCAGGTGTACGTCGCACGGCGCGACCGCCGCGGGCCAGACCAGCCCCCGGTCGTCGTGGTGCTGCTCGGCCACTGCGGCGACCGCCCGGGACACGCCGATGCCGTAGCAGCCCATCGTGGGCCGGACCGGCTTGCCCTCGGGGCCGAGGACGTCGACCGCGAACGCGTCGGTGTACCGGCGTCCGAGCTGGAAGATGTGCCCGATCTCGATGCCCCGCCGGATGGTCAGCTCGCCGTCGGCGCAGGCCGGGCAGCTGTCGCCGGGCCGCACCTCGGCGGCCTCGATCGTGCCGTCCGGTACGAAGTCGCGCCCGCACACCACGTCGGTGGCGTGCCGGCCCGGCTCGTTCGCGCCGGTCAGCCAGGAGGTGCCGGGCACCACGCGGGGGTCGACCAGGTAGCGGATGCCGTGCTTGGCCAGGATCTGCGGGCCGATGTAGCCGCGGACCAGCTCCGAATGCGCGTCCCAGTCCTCGAAGACCGCCACCGTGGCCGGGGCGAGCACCGCCTCGACCCGCTTGAGGTCGACCTCGCGGTCACCGGGCAGGCCGATCACCAGCGGTTCGCCCTGTTCGGCGCCGGGCCGTCGGACGGTGAGGACCACGTTCTTCAACGTGTCGGCGGCGGTCCAGCCGGTGCGCCCGCCCAGCTCCCGGGCCTCGGCCAGCTCGACCAGTGCAGCGATGGTCGGCGTCTCCGGGGTGTCGTGCACCTCGGCGGGCGGGTACGCGTCGGGGTCGCCGGCGGCCGGGGCGCGGGTCACCACCGCCTCGGTGTTCGCCGCGTAGTCGCAGGCGGTGCAGCCGACGAACGTGTCCTCGCCGACCGGCGTGGCGGCCAGGAACTCCTCCGAGGCGGACCCACCCATCGCGCCGGACATCGCGTGGACAGTGGTGAAGTCCAGGCCGAGCCGGGTGAAGACGCGCTCGTAGGCGGCCCGGTGCCGGTCGTACGCCGCCTGGAGCCCGGCCTCGTCCAGGTCGAACGAGTAGGCGTCCTTCATCAGGAACTCGCGCCCGCGCAGCAGACCGGCCCGGGGCCGGGCCTCGTCGCGGAACTTGGTCTGGATCTGGAACAGCGTCACCGGGAAGTCCCGGTATGAGGTGAACAGGTCCTTCACCAGCAGCGCGGCCAGCTCCTCGTGGGTCGGCGCGAGCAGGTGCTCGGCGCCCTTGCGGTCGGCGAGCGTGAAGATGTCGTCCCCGTACTCGGTCCACCGCCCGCTGGTCCGGTACGGCTCGGCCGGGAGCAGCGCCGGGAAGTGCACCTCCTGGTCGCCGATTCCGGTCATCTCGTCCCGCACGATCGCGGTGATCCGGTCCAGCACGAGTTTGCCCAGCGGCAGCCAGGTGTAGCCGCCCGGCGCGGCCCGGCGGACGTAACCGGCGCGCAGCAGCAGCCGGTGGCTCGGAACCTCCGCGTCGGCCGGGTCCTCGCGCAGGGTCCGGAGCAGCAGGGTCGACATGCGCAGCAGCATTGGCGCAGCTTATGGCGCGAGCGGACGACCGGGCGATCCCTTTCCGCGCTCGTGTCGGATCGATCGTCGCCAGCTCGGCGAGGTGGCGGCATCCGACTGGTGTCGATACCGCCACCCCGCCGAGCTGGTGCGGACGGTCCAGCAAACGTCGCGGGGGTCGGGTAGGAATGCGGCATGGCTGAGCGACCGCTGATGAAGCTGACGACCACGGTGCTGGACGCGCCGTCCGCAGAGGACCTGGCCGCGTTCTACGAGCGGCTGCTCGGCTGGTCCCGTCGCGAGGACGAGTCCGACTGGGTGGTGCTGGCTCCGCCGGACGGCGGCACCTGGCTGGCCTTCCAGGACGAGCCGGCCTACGTGCGCCCGGTATGGCCCGCCGGGCCCGGCGACCCGCCGATGATGACCCACCTGGACATCAAGGTCGACGACCTGGAGGCCGCCTCGGCGTACGCGGTGTCGGTGGGCGCGACACTGGCCGACTTCCAGCCGCAGGACGACGTCCGGGTGCACCTCGACCCGGCCGGCCACCCGTTCTGCCTCTACCTGTGACGGGTGACCGGCTCCCACGGCCGGCTAGCTGACCTTGGTGCGGTAGATCGCCGTCGCGGCGGCGTAGGCGGCCAGGAGCAGGCCGGCGCACCAGGCGAGCGCGACCCAGACGTCGTTGCCGACGGGTTGCTGAGCGAAGAGCGCGCGGAGGGTGTTCACGATCGATGTCACCGGCTGGTTGTCGGCGAACCAGGCGACCGGGCCGGGCATCGAGTCGGTGGGGACGAACGCCGAGCTGATGAAGGGCAGGAAGATCAGCGGGTAGCTGAAGGCGCTCGCGCCGTCGACGGTCTTGGCGGACAGGCCCGCGATGACGGCGACCCAGGTCAGGGCGAGGGTGAACAGGATCAGGATGCCGGCTGCGGCGAGCCAGCCGACCACCGATGCGCCCGTCCGGAATCCCATGATCAGGGCGACGCCTGTGACGATCACGAGCGAGGCCAGGTTGGCGACGAGCGAGGTCAGGACATGCGCCCAGAGCACTGAGGGCCGCGGGATCGGCATCGACTGGAAGCGCTCGAAGATGCCGCCCTGCATGTCGAGGAACAGGCGGTACGCCGTGTAGGCGATGCCGGACGCGATCGTGATGAGGAGGATGCCCGGCAGCATGTAGTTGATGTACGACTCGCCGGATCCGGTGTTGATGGCTCCACCGAGCACGTACACGAAGAGCAGCATCAGCGCGACGGGGGTGACCGCCGTGGTGATGATGGTGTCCGGGCTGCGGAGGATGTGCCGCAGGGAACGGCCGGTGAGGGTTCCGGTGTCGCTGAGGACGTGGATGGTCATCGGGATTCCTCTCCTGCGGGCACGGCTGCCTTGTCGGCGGCCCTGGCGGTGTGGCCCACGAGGGCGAGGAAGACGTCCTCAAGGGTCGGCTGCTTCTCGACGTACTCGACCTTCGCGGTCGGGAGGAGCCGCTTCAGCTCGGCGAGAGTGCCGTTCTGGATGATCGTTCCCTCGTGCAGGATCGCGATCCGGTCGGCGAGTTGCTCGGCCTCGTCGAGGTACTGGGTGGTGAGCAGGATGGTGGTGCCGTCCTCGGCGAGCTGCCGCACTGTCCGCCAGACCTCGATGCGGGCCTGCGGGTCGAGGCCGGTGGTCGGCTCGTCGAGGAACACGACCGGCGGGTTGCCGACGAGACTCATCGCGATGTCCAGCCGCCGGCGCATGCCGCCCGAGTACGTCCCCGCCCGGCGGTTCCCCGCGTCGGTGAGCGAGAAACGGGCCAGCATGTCGTCGGCGACCGCACCCGGATTCCTCAGGTGGCGGAGCTTCGCGACCAGGACCAGGTTCTCCCGGCCGGTGAGCACTTCGTCGACGGCGGCGAACTGGCCGGTCAGGCTGATCGACTCGCGTACCGCGGCGGGAGCCGAAGCGACGTCGAAGCCGTGGACGGCCGCGGTGCCGGTGTCCGCCTTGAGCAGCGTCGACAGGATCCGCACGAGCGTGGTCTTTCCGGCGCCGTTCGAACCGAGCAGAGCGAAGATGCTCCCGGCCGTCACCTCGAAGTCGACGCCCCGCAGCACGTGCAGGTCCTTGTAGGACTTGGTGATGCCCCGAACCCGGATGGCGGGTTCGCGCGTCGCGGTGGTCATGAGTGTTCCTCCCCGCTGTTGCCGGCGGCGGCGTCGATCGCCTTCCGGAGGCGCTCGCGCTCCTTGTCCATCCACTGCCTCCCGGAGTACGCGGACACGAACGTCTCGGCGAACTCGACCGGGTCGTCACCGACGATCGCGCGGACGGGCGTGTTGTCGGCGACCGCGCGCTCCCAGAGGTCCACGGAGTCGCCGAGCATCGCGACGAGTGTGTTCCCGTCGACGATCCCGCCCTGGTACATGAAGTACCGCTGGAGCGCCTTGGCCGCGCTGCGATGGGGTTCCGGCAGGGCCTCCATGCGGGCCATGTGCCGCTTGTACTGCTTCTTCTGGTCGAGCGATCCGACGAGCGTCTCGATCCACTTCGCGGCCATGCTCATGCTCCTTGGTCGTGCCGGTCGTCGTTGTCACGAAGGTGGTCGATGCGTTCCGCGAGGACGCTCCACGTCCGCCAGAACTCGGCGAGCTGATCCCGCCCCTTTGCGTTGATCGAATACACCTTCCGCGGGGGCCCCTTCTCGGAGGGAACCTTCTCCACGTCCACGAAACCGCGTTGCTCGACGCGGACGAGCAGCGCGTAGATGGTGCCTTCCGCGATGTCCGAGAATCCGCGGTCGCGCAGCCAGGCGGTGATCTCGTAGCCGTACGCGGATCGCCGGGCCAGGATCGCCAGGACGATGCCTTCGAGGGTGCCCTTCAGCATCTCCGTCATCTGGTTGGCCATGTCCTCGTTCCCTCGCTATTGAGCGTCGCTGAGTACCAGTAGAAAGTAACACTAGGTACCGGTAGCTAGCAACGCTTAATACCGGGGATCCCGGAGAACCGCTTCCTCTACGTTCGGCGGATGACCACCACTCCTTCGGCTCGCGCCGTGAGCCAGTACGCGACGACGACGGGCAACCTGACCGCCCGCATGGCGCTGCACTCGTACGGCACCAACCCGCAGGACTGGTTCGCCTGGCTCGGCGAGCGGCTGCCGCTGTCCGGCGACGTGCTGGAGGTGGGCGCCGGCACCGGCGAGCTGTGGCGCCGGGTCGGCCGTCGCGGCCGACTCACCCTCACCGACTTCTCGCCCGCCATGTGCGCGCGGCTGCGCGAGGTGCCCGGCGCGCGGGTGCTGCGCTGCGACGCCACGCACCTGCCGTTCCGCACCGGCGTCGCCGACGCGGTGATCGCCAACAGCATGCTCTACCACCTGGACGATCCGGACGCCGCGCTGCGCGAGTTCGCCCGGGTGCTGCGCCCCGGCGGGCGGCTCGCCGTCGCCGTGAACGGCCGCGACCACATGGCCGAGCTGAACACGCTCGGCGCGGTGATCGGGCGCCCCGACCTGGCTGTCCGGTTCCACGACCGGAACGACGTGACCGCCGAGACGACACCGGCCCGGGTCGCCGCCCACTTCGACGACGTGACGGTCGAGCGCTACCCGGACGAGCTGGTGGTGCCCGCCGCGGAGCCGATCCTCGCGTACGTCGCCAGCATGATCGGGCCGCTGCCCGCCGCGCAGGAGGCGGCCGCCCGCGCCGCGATCGAGGCCCGCATCGACGCCGAGGGCGCCTTCCGGGTACGCAAGCACACAGTGCTGATCAGCTCGACGCGCGGCGCCCGCTGAGCCGGACGAAGGCACGCCAGGCGTCGGGCGTGAAGGTGAGCACCCGCCCCTACCCGCCGGACCACCCGGCCCACCTGCCGATCCGGCCGCTCTGGCTCTGCCGCGCCTGCGGCGGACCGTGGCCCTGCGCGCAGGCCCGCCTGCTGCTCAAGGTCGAGTACGCGGACCACCCCGTCGACCTGGCCGTCTACCTGTCCGGGCTCTACCACGAGGCCACCCACGACCTGTTCCGCCTCAACCCGCAGGACGGGCCGACCCCGCGCGAGCTGTTCGAGCGGTTCGTCGGCTGGGGCCCGTACCGGCGCAGCATCACCGATACGATGCCCGCGACATGACAGCGCCCGGGGACTTCGACCTGACGACGGACGAGCTGCGCGAGGTGGCGCGGTACGCGGTCCGGCACGCGGAGGACGTGCTCCCGGTCTACGAGCGGGCGGTTCCCGGTGACCCGCGTCCCCGCGCGGCTGTCGACGCGGCCTGGACGTTCGCGCGCGGCGCCGCCCGGACGAGACTCCAGCGGGTCACGTCCCTCGACGCGCACCGGGCCGCCCGGTCCGCGCCCACCGAGGCCGCGCGCCTGGCCGCCCGGGCCGCGGGTGACGCCGCCGCGGCCGCGTACCTGCACCCCATCGCGAAGGCCACCCAGGTCGGTCACATCCTGCGGGCGGCCGCCAACGCCGCGCGCGTCGCCGAACTGGAGGCCGGCGGCGACGAGGCCGTCGGGGATTCGCAGGTGGACCGGTCCCGACGGCTCGCCACGCCGGTGCTCGTCGACGTGCTCCGCCGCTATCCGCCGCTGACCGGCGGCGGCAGCCGGGTCGCCCGGCTGATGAGCACTCTGGACCACGACCTGCGCCAGGGCACCGCCGGGCCGGAGGCCGCGTCGTGATCCTGCCGAAGGTCCGCGATCCCCGGTTCACGACGATCCGCCGGGGCGGCACTCTCACCGACGAGCACCACCACCTGCTGGCGCTCTGGGCCGCCATCTGCGCCGAGCACGTCCTCGGCCTGTTCGAGGCGGTCCGGCCGGAGGACAGCCGCCCACGCGAGGCGATCGAGCACGCCCGGGCCTGGGTGCGGGGCGAGGTCAGGATGATGGAGGCGCGTGCGGCGGGCGGTCACGCCATGGGTGCGGCCCGGGACCTGCGCGGGGCGGCACGCAACGCCGCGTACGCCGCCGGTCAGGCCGCCGTCGTGGCCCACGTGGCCGCCCACGAACTCGGTGCCGCCGCGTACGCGATCAAGGCGGTACGCGCGGCGGCGCCCGCCGGTCTCGCCGAGGCGGCCGGGCGCGACGAGTGCCGGTGGCAGCGCGACCAGCTCCCGGCGGAGATCCGCGACCTGGTCCTGGACGACCAGCGCCTGCGCAACGACATCTGCTGGTCGGTCTTCGACTGCTGACGCCCGGCCGAGGGCTGTCGAGAAAGAGTCACCGGCGGCGGCAACCATGGCGTGCACAGGTGGCGTCTCGGAAGGCGTCACGCTGATGTACCACCTGACCCCAAGGACCGGCTCGTGTGGACCCTCTCCTGAATGAGTTCGACCTGTTCGTCCGAACTCGTACCCCCGCGTTACTGCGATCCGCCTACCTGCTGACCGGCGACCAGCATCTGGCCGAGGATCTCGTCCAGTCCGCCCTCGCCCGTACCCACCGTGCCTGGAACCGGTTGCACGAGACCGGCAACGCGGAGGCGTACACCCGGAAGACCATGTACCACCTGCAGGTCTCCTGGTGGCGGCGCCGCCGGGTGGCCGAGTCGATGCCGGGCGACATGCCCGAGCCGCGCGGAGGCGACTCGGCCCCCGACCACGCCCAGCAGACCACGCTCCGGCTGGCTCTCCGGGCCGCGCTGGCCCGGCTGTCCGCCAAGCAACGGGCCGTGCTGGTCCTGCGGTTCTTCGAGGACCGCACCGAAGCCGAGGCCGCCGACCTGCTCGGCGTGACCGTCGGCACCGTCAAGAGCCAGACCTCCAAGGCGCTGGCGAAGCTGCGCAGCGTGGCCCCGGAGCTCGCCGAGCTGTACGTCACGGAAGGAACCGCCCGATGAACCAGGACCGACTGCGCTTCGACCTGGCCGACCTGGCCGAGGAGGTCACCCCGGTCGACCTGCGGGACCGGGCGCTGCGTACCTCGCGGCGGCTCGGCATCCAGCGGGCCGTCGCCACCTCCGCCGCCGCGCTCGTGGTGCTGGCCGCCGCGACCGGGACGGCGCTGGCGATCCGGCCGAACAGCCAGGCGCCCGCACCGGCCGGCCCGTCGGTCACAGTCACCGCCCCGCCGGTCGAGCCGTCCCGTACGCCCTCCCCCGACGCGAGCACCGCCACCGGCCAGTCGCAGTCGGCGCTCGCCGGTACCCGCTACTACCTGGAGCAGACGTCCACCCGATCGCGGATCCACGAGGTCCGCGGCACGCGGGACCGGGTGGTCCACGAGGTCGTCCACGAGGCCGCCTCTCGCTGCGAGTCCAACACCGTCAGCGTCTCGCCGGACGGCAAGCGGGTGGTCTGGGTGCAGGACAGCACCGACAACGCGAGCGGGGTGCTGCTGATCGCCACCGTCGGAGACAAGGGGGCGACGACCCTCGCGGAGGGGATCAGTTGTTTCGGCGCCCGCCCGATGCGGTGGAAGGGCGACGACCGGCTGATGGTGCAGCGGAAGAACGGCCAGTCCGTGCTCTACGACGTGGTGGCCAACAAGCAGGTCGTCGGCGACCCGGGCCAGGAGACCAAACGCTGCTGGTCCGCCGACGGCACCTGGCTGGCCGCCGAGTCGGACGGCAAACCCTACGTCTCGGACACCACCGACCTGCGGCAGTACACCTACACCCCTCCCCAGCAGGAGGCCGCGAAGTGGGACGGCTGGGAGGCCCGCAGCGTGTCCACCGACGGCCGCTACGTGGCAGTGGGCTGGATCGGCACCGACCCGTCCCGCCGGGACGGCAGCTTCGCGGTCGTCGACACCAGGACCAGCAAGGTGGTCGACCTGCCCGGCACGGGCGAGGTACGGAGCATCCTGTTCAGCGCCGACGGCACGGTGCTGCTGCGGCGCGGCACCGGCATCACGGTCCTCGACCGTGAGTTCAAGCCACTCGGCACGGTGACCGAGCCGGCACCGACCCGGAACCGGGCACTGCTGGCGTACGTGCCCTGAGCCGCCTCAGACAACCCCTACAGGCCCCTGGCGCTTCGTGCGCCGGGGGCCTGTCCGCGTCCGCCGACCCGGGGCCGAAGTTCTTTCGATCAGGCGGCAACCATGCAGATCGAAACCGACGTCTGGGAGTGCATCAGAGACGCGCACCAACCAACCCCCGAGGATCGAATCGTGAACGTCATCGTCACCAGCGCCCGCGGACTACGTACCGTCGCCGCCCTCGCCGCCGCCGCGTTCGTCGCCGTGGGCGTGAGCGCCTGCGGCGACGGCGGGTCCACGCCGACCGCCCCCGCAGCCGGGCAGTCGTCCGCCGCCGCACCGTCGTCCGCCGCCCCGAGCCCGTCGGACGCCTCCTCCGCCGCACTGCCCGGCACCCGGTACTACCTGTCGTTCGGCGAGCAGGCCGCGGAGGTGCACGTCGTCAAGGGCGGCACCGACCGGGTGAGCGCCAGCGTCCCGTACGGCGGCGGCGACTGCGTCCGGAACACCATCACCATCTCGCCGTACGGCGAGCGGCTGGCCTGGGTGGAGGGAGCGGCCGGAGCGGAGGCCGGCAAGCTCGTGACCACCCGGATCGACGGCAGCGACCGGGCCACCATCGCGACGGAGCCGCCCTTCTCCGGCAAGGCGCCCTGCGACGGCGGCGACCCGCTCGTGTGGAACACCAACGACCGGGTGCTGGTGCAGCAGGACGGCCACATGGCGCTCATCGACCTGAGCAGCCGCAAGCCCGCCGACGGCGACGCCGGCAACGAGACTCTGAAGTGGTGGACGCCGGACGGCCGCAACTGGGCCGCCGTCTCCGAGGGGCGGCCGTACGCGACGACCGACCCGAAGGTGACGTTCTACCGCTACACGCCGCCGACGGCCCAGGCGGCCCGCTACGACGGCTGGCGGGTCCGCAGCGTCTCGGCGGACGGCCGGTACGTGGCCGTCGGCTGGATCAACAAGGACGAGACCCGCAACGACGGGAGCTTCGCGGTGGTCGACACCAGGACCAGCAAGGTGGTCGACCTGCCCGGCACGGGCGAGGTGCGGAGCATCCTGTTCAGCACCGACGGCACGGTGCTGGTCCGGCGCGACAACGGCATCAGCGTTCTGGACAAGCGTTTCCAGCCGGTCGGGACGGTGACCGAGCCGGCCGGGCTGAGCGGGGCGCTGCTGCTGGCTTACGTGCCTGCCTGACGAAAGGCGACGCGGGGCGGGTCACCGACGGGTGGCCCGCCCCGTGTCTTTTCAGCGCAGCACGGTGATCGCCGCATCCGCTGTGACGTGCTTCCACGGCACCAGCACCACTGTGCCGTCTCGCTCCAGCACCTTCGCGTCGCTGCCCTCGGTGCCGGCCGACAGCGGCGCCTCGGCCACGACGCTCACCTCCCCGGTGGCCGGGTCGATCCGGACCAGCCGCGGGGCGAGGTCCCGCCGGTCGCCCACCTCCCACGCCAGCACGCCCTGCTCGTCGAGGCGGACGAGTTCCACCTCGCTGTCGGTGTGCCCGGCCGACACCCAGCGCCGATTCCCGGTGGCCAGGTCGATCGCCACCACCTGGTTGGCTTGGCGCATCTTGCCGCCGACGTTCGTCGCCTCGGTGGGCAGGTAGAGCGTGTCCGCGTCGGCCAGGTACGGCCGGATCCCCGGCCCGCTCACCGTGTTGGAACGGTTGACCGGCAGGTCGCTGAACCGCGTACCGTCGACGGGGTTGCCGAACGTGGCCCGCGCCTTGCCGGCGGCGTCGCGCGCGACGAACGTCTCGGTGCTCAGACCGGGCAGGCTGACCAGCGGGTCGACGCTCAGCACCCCGGCGCTCTGCTGCGCTGCGGGCAGTTTCTGCTGCCAGCGCGGCTTGCCGGTGGCCGGGTCCAGACCGAGCAGCGCGCCCCGGTCGCCGTCGCAGAGCGCGGTCACAACGGCCTGGTCCCCGGCGGCCTGCGCGTCGGTCAGGCGGCAGTCGCGGCCCGGCAGCAGCCGGTCGGCGTCGGTCTGCCACAGCCGCTTGCCGTCGGCCAGCGAGTAGCCGAGGACGTTCTCGCCGCTGCGGACGACCACCTGCCCGGCGGTCACCGACAGGTCCGGGTCCGGGGCGACGATCTCGGACCGGCCCGTCCGGCGTTCGACGGGGAACGTCGCCCGCCACGTCTGCGTGCCGGCGGCAGCGTCGAAGCCGACGATCGTGTCGCACGAGTCGGCGGAACCGAGCGCCACCACACCCCGCCCCTCGGCGAGCGTCTGCGCGGCCGCGCACAGCGAGGTCGCCTGGGGCGCGGGCACGCCCCACGCCTGGGCGCCGTCGTCGAGCCGGTAGGCGATGACGCCGTCCGGCTGGGCCCGGACCACCGCGTCGCCGACCAGCCAGGCGCCGAACATGTCCTGCCCGTCGTACGTCTTCAGCCCGTTGCGCTGCCGCTCCGGGAAGTCGAGCACCCAGGCGGTACGCAGCTTCCTCCCGTCGTCGTCATCGCCGCCGACCAGCCGGGACACGCCGTAGGCGGTGCCGGCCGCGACCGCGAGCACGGCCACCAGGCCACCGGCGACGAGCAACGCCACGCGTCCGCGCCGCTTCGGCGCCGCCGGCGGCGCACCGGCCGGACCCGGCCATCCCGCCGGCGGGTACGCGGGCGGCGGCTGCTGGTGCTGGTACGTCATTCGTCGTCTCCGTTCCCGGTCAGCGCGCCTGCGCGCGGACGTAGGCGGCCCAGCCGGCCTGGAACTCGTCGAGCGACACGCCCAGCACGTCCCGGGCGGCGCGGTCGGTCGGGGTGCCGCCGTAGACGGCCTCGACGAAGCGAAACAGCTTCACCTCGCCGTGCTTCTCGGCGAGGTGGTTCATCGCGGCGTGCCCGAGCCAGTAGTGGAAGCTCAGCCGGTCGGGGTCGTCCCACTCGCCGTTGCCGGGCAGCGTGCCGTTCCACCCGCCGCGGACCAGCTGCCGGGCCTGCGCGGTGCGCTCGCTGGCACCGAGCGGGCGGCCGTGGAACGCGATGTACTCGGCGAAGCCCTCGACCACCCACTCGTCGAGCTTGCTGAACGCGTCCACAGCGGTCAGGTCGGTGCGGGGCGTCATCAGGGAGTGCGCCACCTCGTGCCGCAACACCATGCGGGCGTCGTTGTCGCCGCTGGTACGGCTGAAGTAACGGTCGCGGGTGTCCACCACGATGCGGGTGCCGCCGATCGTGGCCTTGCCGTCCTTGCGCTCGGCCGCGACCAGGCCCAGCGAGAAGCCCGCCTCGGTGGCCTTCTCGGTGCCGATCCGGTAGAGCGAGGTCATCTCGTCCTTGCCGTCGGCGAGCGTGATGACGAAGCCGCTCGGCACCGGGCCGGGCGGCCCGCTGGCCCGCCACACGGCCAGGCCGTTCGTGACCGCCACATCGGCGGCCGGGGCGTACCGCTTCGCCACGCCGGCCCGGGCGGCGTCGGCGATGAGCAGGGCGTGCGGGGTCCGCTCGACGTGGATCTCCCGCCACTTGTCCCACGGACCGGGGTAGTGGACGGTCTTCGAGCCACCGTTCCCGGCGGCCGGAGCGCCGGTCACAGCGGTGACCCGGATCGGCGCGTCCTTGCCGGTGCGGACGATCGTCCAGCGGTACCACTCGGTGACCGGGGCCAGGTCGAAGCCGTCGAGCTGGTGCACGAACGAGACGTCGAGCTGGAACGTGACGCCCTGCCCGAAGGCGTCGCCGGCGCGGCCCTGCCGCTCGATGGTCTCGTAGCGGGCCACCGACAGCGGCAGCTTCCCCAGGTTGCGGAACAGCTGGGTCTGCCCGGCGATCAGCTCCTTACGGGCCGGGTCGAACGCGGCCAGGTAGCCGTCCAGGTCCTTCGCCGCCAGCGCCTTGCTGTGCCGGTCGAGCAGGGCGGTCAGCTCGGCGTTCGTGACGGTGACGCCGTTCGCGCCGGCTGCCGCCTTCGGCGCCGGGCCCTCCTCGTCGTCGCCGCGCAGGCCCAGCCCGACGCCGACCGCCGTGCCGGCGCAGAGCGCAAGCGCGAGCGCACCCGCCGCGAGCCCGATCCAGAGCCCTCGGCGGGACTTCGGCGTCGCAGGCGGCGGCCCCCACGGTCCCGGCTGCGCGGGCGGCGGTGCTGCGGCGTACCGGGGGTCGGCGTTGCCGGGCGGTGGCCAGCCCGCCGGTGGGTGCCCCTGCGTCATGTGGTTCCTCGCTCGTGCCGTGTGCGGGACCGGCCGGACGGTTTCGCCCGGCCGGATGACGGCAGACATCATCCCCGGTCCGGACGACGGATTCTGCCCCGCCGGACGTGTCGGACGGATTTGTCCCCTCGGGTGGCTGTCGTGAACAGGACGTCGAGACATCCGCCACGTCCGGCGTCCAGGGTCAGCGGGACCGGTCCGCGCGGTGACAGACTGTGCGACGCACTTCTGCCGGGACGTCTGAGGGAGGCGCCGTGCGCTGGCGCAGCTACGTGGCGGTGGGCGACAGCTTCACCGAGGGCATGGACGACGCGTATCCGGACGGCAGCTACCGGGGCTGGGCCGATCTGGTCGCCACCCGCCTCGCCGCCGAGGCCGGGCCCGACTTCGGGTACGCCAACCTGGCCATCCGCGGCCGGCTGTTCCCCAACGTGGTGGCCGAGCAGGTGCCGTCCGCGCTGGCCATGAAGCCCGACCTGATCAGCTTCGCGGCCGGCGGCAACGACGTGCTGCGCCGCAGCTTCGACCCGGACTCGTTCGTCCCCCGCTTCGACTCGGTCGTGCAGCGGCTGCGGTCCGGCGGCAGCGACGTGGTGCTGTTCCGGTTCGCCGACGTGATGGCCCGGCTGCCCGGCCAGCGGCTGGTGGCCCCCCGGGTCGCGCTGCTCAACCGTGCGGTCGGCGAGGTGGCCGAGCGGCACGGCGCGATCCTGGTCGACCTGTACGCCGACGACACCTACCTCAACCCGCTGCTCTGGAGCACCGACCGGCTGCACCTGTCGGCCGCCGGCCACCGCCGGGTCGCCGCCCAGGTGCTCACCGCGCTCGGCATCGGCTGCGAGGAGGAGTGGTTGATGGTGCCGCCGCATCCGGCGCCCAGCCCGTGGCTCGCCGCGCGCGCCGCCGACCTGCGCTGGGCCGGCCGGCACCTGGCGCCGTGGATCAAGCGCCGGCTGACCGGGCGGTCCTCCGGCGACTTCGTCACCGCCAAGCGGCCGGTGCTCGGGCCGGTCGAGCGCGACTGAGCGTGCGTACCGTCCACGCCGCCGACCTGCTGCGGCTGACACCCGACGACCCACCCCGCACCGGGCTCGCCGTCGTGGTCGCCGGTGACCGGGTCGAGGCGATAGTGCCCACGGCCGAGCTGTCCGGCGCGTACCCCGGGGTGCGGGTGCGGCGGTGGGCCGGCACGCTCGGGCCGGCGCTCGTGCACGACGGCCCGCTGCCGCCGGCGCCCACGCCCCGCGAGCGGGTGCACGCGCTGTTCCGGCTCGGCGTGGCCGCCGTGCTCGACGAACACGTCACCGACCCGGCGCTGCGTTCCGCCGCGGCCCGCAACGAGGTGGCGGTGCTGCCCGCCGCCCGGCCGCCCGCGCTGGTGACCGGCGGGCGCGCCGACCTCGCCGTGTTCGACGCGGACGGCTCCTGCCTGGCGACAGTGGTCGCCGGCCGCCTGGTGCACCGCCGCGCCTGACCGGCACCGCACCGCGCTGATCCGGCGTACCTTGGGGATCATGCCTGTGCCGAGCGATCCGCATCCCCACCTCCAGTCGTACGCCGACCCGCAGCGCCTGGTCACCACCGAGTGGCTGGCCGAGCACCTGGGCGACGAAGGGCTCGTGGTGGTCGAGTCCGACGAGGACGTGCTCCTCTACGACACCGGCCACATCCCCGGCGCCGTCAAGGTCGACTGGCACACCGAACTCAACGACCAGGTCACCCGCGACTACCTGGACGCCGCGAGCTTCGCCGAGCTGTGCGCGGCCAAGGGCATCGGGCGGGACGACACAGTCGTCTTCTACGGCGACAACTTCAACTGGTGGGCCGCGTACGCCCTCTGGGTCTTCTCCCTCTTCGGTCACCAGGACGTACGGCTGCTCGACGGCGGCCGGCAGAAGTGGATCGCCGAGGGGCGGGAGCTGACCCGGGACAAGGTGAGCCGGCCCCGCGCCTCGTACCCGGTGCCGGAGCGCAACGACGCGCCGATCCGCGCGTACCGGGAGCAGGTCATGGCGCACGTGGCGGCCGGGCGGCCGCTGGTGGACGTGCGTTCGCCCGGCGAGTACACCGGCGAGATGCTGCACATGCCGGACTACCCGCAGGAGGGCGCGCTGCGTGGCGGGCACATCCCGGGCGCGGTGAGCAAGCCGTGGAAGTCCGCCGCGAACGACGACGGCACGTTCAAGTCCGCCGACGAGCTGCGCGCCATCTACGGCGACCAGCTCGGGCTGAGCCCGTCCGACGACGTGGTCGCGTACTGCCGGATCGGCGAGCGGTCCAGCCACACCTGGTTCGTGCTGCACCACCTGCTCGGGTTCCCGCAGGTGCGCAACTACGACGGCTCGTGGACCGAGTGGGGCAACCTGGTCCGGGCCCCCGTCGTGAAGGGCGACCAGCCCGGCGGCCTGACCCGCTGAGCGTCCCGGCCGGTCCCGCCGTCACCGCGGCGGGACCGGCCGGTTCCGCTGTTACGCCGGTCCGGCCGCCTTCCGGACCGGTCAGCGGGCGGTTATCGACAGCCGGCCGGGGACGTTGCTCGCCACCCAGTCGACGGCGCCGGTCTCCGGCCGCCACCGGGCCAGCCCGGCGTCGTAGCGGAGCAGCACCGCGCCGTCGGCGGTCCAGCCGTACACCTCGCAGCACCCCTTGGTCCGGCCCTCGCGCCCGAGGTCGAGCAGGCGGGTCACCGCGCCGGTGCGGGCGTCCAGCACCGCCACGCCCTCGGCGCCGCTCATCGTGCCGGCGGCGCCCGCGGTGGTGGTCCACCCGGCCTGGGCGATCCGGTCGCCGCGCTGCCAGCCCCGCCCGTAGACCTCGTTCAGCTGGTAGCCGGGGGGAAGCTCCCCGGCGGTCACCGGCCGCCGCTCCGGCGCGCCACCGGAGGCGGGGAACCGGCGTACGGCCAGGCCGCCGTCCCCGGACCAGCCGCCGACTGTGAACAGGTCACCGGACCGGGCCGGCTCGGGCACGACGAGCGTCCACGGGTCGACCGCGAGCTTCCGCGCCGCCCCGGTGCGCCGGTCCAGCTCGTACGTGGTGTCGTTGTCCCCGACCAGCAGCCGGTCCCCGGCCCAGAGCACGTGTTCCAGGTAGCCGGTGAGCGGATACCGGCGGACCGCGCCGTCGGTCAGGCCGACCACGACCACCTCACCGGTCTGCGCGAACGCGGCGGTCCGGCCGTCCGGCGACAGGCTGCCCGGCTTCAGTGGAGTGGCCTCGTTGCCCTCGGCGTCGCGGGTGGGCGCGAGCGTCACCACGTCGAGTCCCCGGACCATGCCGTCGTCACCCAGCACCCGGACCGGACCGGCGTCGCCGGTCTCCGGGTCGACCGGCTGGTACAGCGCCAGCGCCCGGCTCACCGGGCGGTCGGAGAGGGCGAAGGCGACCCGGTCGCCGAGCCGGCCCAGCGGGTCGCCCGCCTCGCCGAGCCGGTCCGGGGGCCGCTGCACCACAGGCGCGCTCGGTGCCGCCGTCACAGGCGGGCGGGGCGGTGCGGCCGGTGGCGGGCCGGAGCGGTGCAGGAGCGCGGTCGTACCGCCGCCGAGCAGGACCACGGCGACGGCCGCGACGCCGGCGGCCCGGCGGGCGCGGCGGACCCGTCCGGCCCGCTCCCATCCTGCCTCGGCCGGCCGGGTCGGCCGGATCTCCTCGGCGGCCCGGGTCAGCAGCCGGGTCAGCTCGGGTTCGCTCACGGGTTCGCCTCCATCCCGGTCACCAGGCCGTCTCCGGACGTGCCGGGGGCGGGTACGACGTCGCGCAGCTTGCGCAGCGCGTCGTGGCACTGGCTCTTGACGGTGCCGACGGTGACGCCGAGCGCCTCGGCGGTGGCGACCTCGGTCAGGTCCTCGAAGTAGCGCAGCACCACGACGGCCCGCTGACGTGGCGGCAGCCGGTCCAGCGCGGCGCGCACGGTGAGCCGCAGCGCCGCGTCGGCGTCGGCACCCGGCCGGTCCGGTGGGTACGCGCTGAGCCACTCCCGGCGTCGGCGCCGCCACCAGGAGACGGCGTCGCGGTAGAGGATGGCGCGCACGTACGCGGCCGGGTCGCCGTCGCGCACCGACGGCCAGCGCAGCGCCAGCTTGAGCAGCGCGTCCTGGAGCAGATCCTCGGCCTGGTGGCGGTTCCCGCAGATCAGGTACGCGGCGCGCAGCAGCCGGTGCTGGTGCGACTCGACGAAGGCGAGGTAGTCCGCCCGCCCGTCGTCCGCGTCACGCCCCATCCGGCTCCTCCCTCCGTCACCCGCCAGACGCGCGGGACGGGGGCAAAGGTTGGGTCAGGTAGCGCTGAATCGTCGGGCCGACCCAGTCGGCCAGTTCCTCGGGGTCGAGGTCCACCACGGGTGGCAGCCGGACGACGTACCGGGTGAGCGCGAGACCGAGGATCTGACTGGCCACCAGACCGGCCCGGCGGTCGGCGGTCGCCGGGTCGGCACCGGATCGGGCCACCGCGGTGGCGAGCTGGCCGGCGAAGATCCCGCGCATGCGTTCGGCCGCGCCGGGGTTGGTGGCGGCGGCCCGGAGCAGGGCGACGAGTGCCCCGTCCGCCTCCCAGCGGCGTACGAAGTGCCGGGTCAGTGTCTCGCCGAGCCGGTCCGGCGGCACCTCGGCCAGGTCGGGCAGGCGCAGGTCGAACTCGGCCGCCGCGGCGAACAGCCCCTCCTTGCTGCCGTAGTAGCGCATCACCATCGACGGGTCGATGCGGGCGTCGGCGGCGATGGCCCGGATGGTGGCCCGGTCGTAGCCGTCGGCGGCGAAGCGTTCCCGGGCGGCACGCAGGATGGCCGCCCGGGTGGCGTCCGAGCGGCGGGTGCGGGTGGCGGGTTCGGTCACGTCCACGACTGTATGCCAACGCGTGTTGACATCGGCTCTACAGTGAAGTCAACAAGCGTTGGCAAACAGTTGTTGACCGAGCCCGGAGGTGGAAGCGATGCTGCCCGAACGCACCGACGTCCTCGTGGTGGGAGCCGGGCCGACCGGCCTGGCCGTGGCGGTCACGCTCGCCCGGCACGGGGTGACCGCTACTGTCGTCGACCGGCTCGCCGAGCCGCCGGTCACCTCGCGCGCCGCGGTCGTGCACGCCGGCACCCTGGAGGTGCTGGACCGGATCGGGGTCGCCGCGCCGCTGGCCGCGCGAGGGCTGCACTCGGCCCGGTTCAGCGTCCGCGACCGGGACCGGGTGCTGGTCACCGTCCCCTTCGACAGGTTGCCGTCGCGCTACCCGTACGCCCTGCTGATCTCCCAGGCCGAGACCGAGGCGGTGCTCACCGACCAGCTCACCGCGCTCGGCGGGCGCGTGCTGCGGCCGTACGAGATGACCGGCCTGGACCTCGACGGCGACGGCGCCGTCGCCCGCTTCGACGGCGGCCGCGCGGTCCGGGCACGCTGGGTCGTCGGCGCGGACGGGATGCACAGCCGGGTCCGCGAGCTGGCCGGCATCGGCTTCGGCGGCCCGGCCGACCCCCGGGAGTCGTTCCTGCTCGCCGACGTCCACGTGGACAGCGCGCTCCCGCGCGACCAGGTGAGCCTCTTCCTGTCCCGCCGGGGCCCGCTGGTCTGGGCGCCGCTGCCCGACGGCACGGTCCGGCTGGTCGCCACTGTGGACGACGCGCCGCGCGACCCGCAGGCGCACCACTTCCAGGCGCTGCTGGACGAGCGCGGTCCGGCGCGCCGGCCGGACCGGGTCACCGGCATGGCGTGGGCGTCCCGGTTCCGGATCCACCACCGGATCGCGAGCACCTACCGGTCCGGGCCGGTGCTGCTCGCCGGGGACTCCGCGCACGTGCACAGCCCGGCCGGTGGGCAGGGGATGAACCTCGGCCTGCGCGACGCGGTCGCCCTCGGCGACGCGCTCGCCGCCGGCCCGCAGGCCCTCGACGGGTACGCCGCCGACCGTCGCCCCCGCGCCGAGGAGGTGCTCGGTTTCGCCGCCGGGCTGACCCGGCTCGCCGCCGCACCGCCGGCCGTGCGACCGCTGCGGAATCTGCTGCTCCGGACGGTCTCCACGCTCCCGCCGGTCCGTCACCGGATCGCCGTTCGCCTGGCCGGCTTCGAGCCCGCGCGGCCCGGTGGCTGACCCGCGGGGCGGGTGATCAGTGCGGTGGCGCGGCGGGCGGGCCGGTGCGCGCTCGGAAGGTCACCCAGACGGCGGCCGTGACCAGGGCGAAGACCGCGGCGGCCGCCCAGGGGACAGGCGTCAGGCCGAACGCCTGGGCGGCGAGACCGGCCAGCACCGCGCCGGCCGGTGCGGCGGCCAACCCGGCCACCCGCTGTGCCGCGCCCACCCGGCCGAGCAGATCCGGGGGTACGTGCCGCTGCCCGTACGCCGCCCGCAGGCTGTTCCAGATCGTGGAGCCGGCGGTGAACCCGGCCATCGCGAGGCCGCCGGTCAGCGGGTGCCGGGCCAGCGCGAACCCGGCCAGCGCCAGCGTCTGACCGAGCAGCACGACACGCAGCGTGGGCAGCGTGCCGAAGCGGGCGGCCAGCCGTCCGGCGAACAGCGCGCCGCCCAGCCCGCCCGCGATCGCGCCGGCCGCGAACAGCCCGTACGCCGCCTCCGGCACCCGAAGCACGGCCAGCGCATAGAGCACGAGCACCGAGGCCAGCCCTCCGATGGCCAGATTCGACCCGGCCGTCCCGACTGTCAGCGCCCAGAGAACCCGATCCCGTCGAAGAAACCGAATCCCCTCCCAAACCCCGCCCTTGTCCTCGTTGATCTTGCGGTTGTGGCCCCTCGACCGTCCTTTTTGCGCGGCTTTGCCGGGGCGGAAAGTGCAAGATCGGCGGGGAGTCGGGGCGGGGATAGCGAGGATGAGGACGGCGGCCAGGGCGAAGGTCAGGGCGTCGGCGGTGAACGGGAGTGCGGGGGAGACGGCGAAGAGGACACCGGCCAAGGGGGCGCCGACGAATCCCCCCGCGACCGCGGTTCCGGCCTGGAGGCGGGCGTTGGCGCCCGCCAGCCCTTCGGGCGGCACCACAGTGGGCAGCAGCGCGTACGCGGACGCGTCGAAGAGCGTGCCCAGCAGGGCGAGCAGCGAGGCGACGACGACCAGCGTGGCGATCCCGGCGTGCCCGGTCGCCACGGACCAGGCCAGCGCCGCCACCACCACGGCCCGCCCCCCGTCCACCACCGCCATCGTCCGCCGCCGGTCCCACCGGTCCGCGTACACGCCGCTGAGCAGGCCGAACAGCAGCGGCGGAAGGAGCCCGGCCACTGTCACCGCGGCTACCGCGCGAGGGTCGCGGGTGAGCGTGGCGGCCAGCAGGGCCAGAGCCGGCGTACGCAGGGAGTCCCCCACCTGCGAGCAGACGGCGGCGGACCAGAGCAGCCGGTAGTCGCGGCCCGGGACGGCGGTGATCGTCATGCCGGGAGACGGTGTGCCCTGCACCCGGTGGAAGGTCAAGCCGCCGGGGTGAAACGGGACGGACACTGTCGGCGCTGACCGGTACGGTGAGCGCCGAAAATCCGAACCGGGAGCGCGATTGGACCGCACCTTCCAGGTGGACCTCCGTGGCGTGGTCGACCTGCTCAGTCATCACCTCTACGGCAGTCCGCGGGTCTACGTGCGCGAGCTGCTCCAGAACGCCGTCGACGCGATCACCGCGCGCCGGTCCACCGAGCCGAAAGCCCCGGCCCGGGTCCGCATCGAGCCGCCGGAGCTGACCGGCGACGGGACGCTGCGCGTGCACGACACCGGCATCGGCCTGACCGAGGCGCAGGTGCATGAACTGCTCGCCACCATCGGCCGCAGCTCCAAGCGCGACGAGCTGGGCTTCTCCCGGCACGAGTTCCTCGGCCAGTTCGGCATCGGCCTGCTCTCCTGCTTCCTGGTGGCGGACGAGATCCGGGTGGTCACCCGGCACGCCGACGAGCCCACAGTGCTCTGGACGGGCTGGTCCGACGGGCGGTACGCGGTACGGCTCGCCGAGCCGGACCAGGCCCGGGACGAGCCCGGCACCACAGTCACGCTGGTGCCCCGGCGCGACGCCGACCAGTGGCTCGGCGTACCCACTGTCACCGAGCTGGCCCGCCTCTACGGCGGCCTGCTGCCGGTCGACGTGCGGGTCGGTGACACGCCGACCACCGCCGGCCCGCCGCCGTGGCCGACCACGCCCGGTGCGCCGGTGGACCGGGCCGCCCTCCAGCGGTACGCGCAGGAGCTGCTCGGGTTCGTCCCGTTCGACGTGGTGCCGCTGTCGGTGCCCGAGGCCGGCCTGACCGGCGTGGCGTTCATCCTGCCCGCCGCGGTGAACCCGGCCGCCCGGGCCGGGCACCGGGTCTACCTCAAGCGGATGCTGCTCAGCGAGCACGCCGACGGGCTGCTGCCCGAGTGGGCCTTCTTCGCCCACTGCGTGGTCGACGCCAGTGAGCTGCGGCCCACCGCCAGCCGCGAGGCGCTCTACGAGGACGCGCTTCTCACCTCCGTCCGGGAGGCGCTCGGCGACCAGATCCGCGGCTGGCTGGTCCGCCTCGCCAAGCACGACCCGCGCCGGCTCGGCGAGTTCCTCCAGGTGCACCACCTCGGCGTCAAGGCGCTCGCGATGCACGACGACGAGATGCTGCGGCTGGTCGACCAGTGGTGGCCGATGGACACCAACGTCGGCACGATGACGCTCGCCGAGTTCCGGCAGCGGCACGGCGTGCTCCGGTACGCCGCCAGCCTGGACGAGTTCCGCCAGCTCGCCGCCGTGGCCGCCGCGCAGGACGTGGCAGTGGTCAACGGCGGCTACACGTACGACACCGAGCTGATCGAGCGGCTGCCCACAGTGGACCGGTCGGTGCTGATCGAGCGGCTGGAGCCGAGCGACCTGACCACCCGGTTCGAGATCCTCGACCCGGCGACCGAACTGGCCCTGCGGCCGTTCCTCACCGCCGCGCAGCGGGCCCTGGAACGGCTCGGCTGTGAGGTCGTGATCCGGGCGTACGACCCGGTCTCGCTGCCGGCGCTCTACCTGGTGTCCCGGTCGGCCGCGTTCCACGACCAGCTCGCCGCCAGCCGGGACAGGGCCGACGAGCTGTGGGGCGGCGTGCTCGACGCGCTCGCCGCCTCAGCGCCGCCGGACCGCCCGCAACTGGTGCTCAACCACCGCAACCCGCTGGTCCGCCGGGTCACCACGCTCGCCGACCCGGAGCTGGTCGGGCTGGCCGTCGAGGCGCTCTACGGGCAGGCCCTGCTGCTCGGGCACCACCCGATCCGGGCGGCCGACGCCGCACTGCTGAACAGTTCCTTCCTCGGCCTGCTCGGCCGGGCCGTACCGGGAGAGACCCGTGACTGACGACGACCTCTGGCGGATGCACCACGAGATCGAATCCATGCCGTACGGGCCGGGGCAGATCGCCGCGCTGGAGCAGTTGCTGCGCCGCGCCGACGCGGGCGACGACAGGCACCTCGCCTTCGCCGCCCGGGTCACCGGCACCACCGCGTACGTCTACGGCGGCGAACCGGCGAAGTCCTTCGTCACGTTCTCCTGGTGCCTGGCCGAGTACGACAAGGATCCGCAGCCCTACCACCAGCGCTACACGCACCAGCTGCTCTGGTTCTTCAAGTACATGGTCAACGCCATGGTGAAGTTCCCGGAGCTGCCGCTGGACCGGACGTACGCGGTGCTCGACGACATGGAACGGCGCTACCGCGACTCCGGGCACTCGCTCCAGGCGGTCTACAAGCACCGCTACCTGGTGGCCGCGCACCTGGGCGACGACGAGGCGGCGGAGCAGTGGTACCGCAAGTGGATGACCACCCCGCGCGACACGCTCTCCGACTGCGCCGGCTGCGACCCGACCACGCAGGTCGCGCACCTGGTGCGGCACGGCCGCCACGAGGAGGCGGTGGCGCTGGCCGAGCCGGTGCTCGCCGGGCGGCTCACCTGTAGCGAGCAGCCGCAGGGGATCCTCACCGCGCTGCTCACGCCCTACCGCGAGACCGGCCGCACCGACGCGGCGCGGGACGCGCACCGGGAGGCGTACCGGCGGGTGCGCGGGCACCTCGCCGACCTGTGGGACATCGCCGACCACGTCGAGTTCTGCACCGTGACCGGCAACGAGGCCCGCGCCCTGGAACTGGTCGAGCGCCACCTGGACTGGCTGGACCGCGCGCCCACCCCTGCCGCCGCGATGCACTTCGCGGCCGCCGCCTCGGCCGCGCTGCGTCAGGTGCCGGCCGAGCTGACTGTGCACCGCCGCGCCTCCGGCGAGCGGCCGGCCGCCGATGTGCCGGCGGGTGCGCTCGCCGACGAGCTGGCCGGTACGGCGACCGCGCTGGCCGAGCGGTTCGACGCGCGCAACGGCACCACGCACCAGTCCGGCCTGATCGCCCGCAAGCTGGCGGCCGGGCCGGTCGGCGAGCACCTGCCGCTCTCCGCGAGCCTGCGCCGCCCGGCGGTGCCCGCCCCGCGTACCGGCTCGGACGCGCCGGTGGCCTCTCCGCAGCCGGTGACGGTGCCCGCCGACGCCGGTGCCGACGAGCTGCTCGCGCTGGCCGAGGAGTGCTGGCGCACCAACCGCCGGGACGGCCTGGTCGCCGCGTTGCACGCGTACGACGAGCGGTTCGGTGACGCCGACGTGCCCGCGACCACCCGCGCCTGGCGGCTGGAGCTGCGGGCCGGTGAGCTGTCCCAGGACGACGACGGCGTGCCGGTGGCGATCGAGGTCAACCGCGAGGCGCTCGCCGCGTGGCGGGAGGTGCCGGACCCGCTGCGCGCCCAGGTGGTGGCCGGGCGGCTCGGTGTGCTGCTCAGCATGGTCGAGGAGAGCGCGGACGAGGGGATGGCCCTGGCCCGGGAGTCGGCCGGCTACCTGACCGAGCACGGCGAGCCGCGTGACCGGGCCGCCGGCTGGGACCGGCTGGCCTTGGCCCACGTGCACCGCGAGCAGTGGGCGGAGGCGCTCGACGCGCTCGACCGGGCCGAGGCGGAGGCGGACGCCGATCCGTGGCTGGCCGGTCGGGTCGCGCTGCACCGTACGCACGTGCTGGAGCAGTTGGAGCGGGCCGAGGAGTTCCGGGACGCGGCGGCGCGGTCCCGCCGGCTGGCGAGTGAGCTGGGCGACGCCGAGATGCTCACCGGCGCCTGCCTGGCGTACGCCCGCGCCACCGACGACCCGGCCGACGCGGTGGCCGCGTGCGAGGAGGCGCTGTCGGTCGCCCCGGCCGGCGCCCACCTGCCGCTGCGGGTCACCCGGGGACGGGCGCTGATGGCCGCCGACCGGGCCGGCGAGGCGGTGGAGGATCTGGCCGAGGCGGTCACTCTCTGCGTCGAGCAGGGGCTGGAGGGCGACGCGCTGCTGCGCTGGGAGCTGGCCGAGGCGTACCGGGTGGCCGGTCGGCTGGCCGAGGCCGCCGAGGTGGCCGAGGAGGCGGTGCTCGGGCTCGACCGGGCCGGCGCGCAGGCCGAGGCGGACCGGTGCCGGCACATGCTGGCGGGCATCTACGCCGGCCTCGGCGAGACGGATCTGGCGCTCACGGTGCTCGACACGCTGGCCGAGAACCTGGACGGGCCGGACAATCTCCCCCACCGGGCGCAGGTGCTGGAGGAGTCCGGTGGCCTGCTCTACGACGCCGACCGGGACGCCCTGGCCGCGCAGCGGTTCGCGGCGGCAGCGACCGCCTGGCGGCTGGCCGGCTTCCAGGTGGACGAGCTGCGGGCCCGGCGGCGGGAACTGCTCGCCCTGCACTGGTCCGGCGACCTGCCGGCCGCGGTCGCAGCGATCGAGCGGGTGGACGAGGCAGCGGCCGCGCTCCCGGCCGAGGCCGACGAGGCGCCGGTGGTCACGTACGAGCGGGCGATGGCCGCCGACGCGGTGGCCCGGGTGCTGATCGGCGAGGACCGCCTCACCGCCGCGCTGGACCGGGTGGACGGGGTGCCGGAGCGCCTCCGGTCGATCGAGGCGTTCGGCGAGGCGGCGCAGGTCGAGGTGCTGACCGGCGAGCTGCTGCTGCGCGACGGGCGGCCGGAGCAGGCCGAAGGGCTGCTGCGCCCGGTCCTGGGCGGGCTGCCCAGCGGTTCCCGTCCCGCCACGCAGGCCGCCTGGCTGCTCGCCCGCGCGCTCGACGAGCAGGGCCGGGAGGCCGAGGCGTCGAAGGTCCGCGCCGACCACGGCATCGAGGAGGACTGACACGACGGGCTGGGGCAACCGTTGGGTAACCGCGGCTGCCCCAGTTCGAACGCGAGGTCTAGGCTGGTCCGGTGGCGGTGGAACAGCAGGCACGGGGTGCGGCGGGTGCGGCCCGGCGCCGGTCCCGGCGGGACGAGATCCTGGAGATCGCGGTCGGCCTCTTCGCGGCGCGCGGCTACCACGGTGTGTCGATGGACGACATCGGCGCGGCGGCCGGGGTCACCGGTCCCGCGCTCTACCACCACTTCGCCGGCAAGGAGGCGATGCTCGTCGCCGCCCTGATCCCGGTGAGTGAGGGGTTGCTCGCGGGCGGGCGGGAACGGGCCGCCGGTCACCCGGGCGACCCGCGTGCGGCGCTGGAGTCGCTGATCGACTTCCACGTCGACTTCGCGCTGGCGAACCCGGCGGTGATCGCGTTGCACCTGCACGAGCTGGACCGCCTCCCGGACGAGCCGCGCCGCCGGATCCGCCGGCTCCAGCGGATGTACGTCGAGGAATGGGTCACCGTGCTGACCGCGCTGCACCCCGGCCTGCCCGACGGCGCGGCCCGGGTGCTCGCCCACGCGGCGTTCGGCCTGATGAACTCGACGCCGTTCCTCGGCGGCGAGGTGGACCGCCGGCGCCGGGCCGAACTGCTGCGCGGCGCGACCCTCGCGGCCCTGCTCGCGCCCACCGACCCGACCTGACACGCCGCGCGTACCTTAACGCGTGTTAAGAAGAGACCCCGGCTTTGCGTCGAGAAGGGGTCACGTCCGTGCAGAAGATGATCGAATCGTTGTTGGTCGCGAATCGGGGGGAGATCGCGCGGCGGATCATCCGCACCGGTAGGCGGCTCGGGATCCGGACGATCGCGGTGCACTCGGAGGCCGACGGCGCGCTGCCGTTCGTGACCGAGGCCGACGAGGCGGTCTGCGTCGGCCCGGCGAACCCGGCCCAGAGCTACCGGAACGTCGAGGCGATCCTCGACGCCGCCCGGAGCACCGGCGCGCAGGCGATCCACCCCGGCTACGGCTTCCTGTCCGAGAACGCGGACTTCGCCCGTACCGTCGAAGGGGCCGGCCTGATCTGGGTCGGGCCCGGCGCCGACGCGATCAGCGCGATGGGCGACAAGATCAACGCCCGGAACCTGATGGCGGCCGCGGGCGTGCCGGTCGCGCCCGGCACCACCGAACCGGCGAGCGACCTGGACGCGGCGGTCACGGCAGCCGCGGAGATCGGTTACCCGGTGATGGTCAAGGCCGCCGCCGGTGGCGGCGGCATGGGCATGGGCGTGGCCGCCGACGAGGCGGCGCTGCGCACCGAGTACGACAAGGTCCGCGCGTTCGCCGAGCGGATGTTCGGCGACGGGTCGGTGCTGATCGAGCGGTACTTCCCCCGGGTGCGCCACGTCGAGGTGCAGATCCTCGGCCTGGCGGACGGCCGGGTGGTGGCGCTCGGCGAGCGCGAGTGCTCCGTGCAGCGGCGCAACCAGAAGCTGGTCGAGGAGTCGCCGTCCCCGGCGGTGTCGCCCGAGTTGCGCGAGCGGTTCCTGGCCGCCGCAGTGCGGGCCGGCGAGGCGGTCAACTACCGCAACGCGGGCACTGTGGAATGCCTGCTCGATCCCTCGACGCAGGAGTTCTTCTTCCTGGAGATGAACACGCGGCTCCAGGTCGAGCACCCGGTGACCGAGTACGTCTACGGCGTCGACCTGGTCGAGGAGCAGTTGCGGGTGGCGTCCGGCCTGGCGCCGACGTTCGACCCGGACGCGCTCACCCCGCGCGGTCACGCCATCGAGCTGCGGATCAACGCCGAGGACCCGAAGCGCTTCCTGCCCGGCCCGGGCGCGATCACCACCTGGAACGAGCCGTCCGGCACCGGCGTCCGGGTCGACTCCGGCTACGTCGCCGGCAACACCGTGACGCCGTTCTACGACAGCCTGATGGCCAAGCTGATCCTCACCGGGGCGACCCGCGAGGAGGCGGTCGAGCGGGCGCGGGCGGCTGTCGCCCAGTTCGAGATCGCCGGCCCGAAGTGCAACCTGCCGTTCTTCGCCGAGCTGCTGGAGAACCCGGAGTTCCTCTCCGGCGACTACGACACCGGCATCGTCTCCCGGATGCGCTGACCTTCGACCCAGTGAGGTGAATCTGATGGCGGAACTTCCAGGCTCCGTGAGCATCCGTGAGGTCGGTCCCCGCGACGGCCTCCAGAACGAGGAGCCCATCCCCACCGACGCGAAGGTGCGGCTGCTCGACGCGCTGTCCCGCACCGGGGTACGGCGCATCGAGGCCGTCTCCTTCGTCCACCCGAAGGCGATCCCGCAGATGGCCGACGCCGACGAGGTGTGGCAGCGGGCCGAGAAGGTCGACGGCGTGCGCTACTCCGCCCTGGTGCCGAACACCCGTGGCGCACAGCGGGCGCTGGCGGCGGGCTTCACCGAGATCGAGGTGGTGGTCTCGGCCAGCGACACGCACAACCGCCGCAACGTCAACCGGTCCACCGACGAGTCGCTGGACGACATCGCCGAGCTGATCGACCTGCTGCACGGCGCGGGCGCCACCGCCGAGGTGATCGTGGCGACCAGCTTCGGCTGCCCCTACGAGGGCGACGTGGACCCCCGCCGGGTCGCCGCGATCGTCGACCGCGTCGCCCGCGACGGCGCGGACCGCGTCGCCTTCGGCGACACCACCGGCATGGGTACGCCCCGGCGCGTCCGCGAACTGGTCACGGCGGTCCGGGACCGCAACGCCCACCTGCCGGTGCTGCTGCACTTCCACAACACCCGTGGCACCGCGCTGGCGAACATGCTCACCGCGATGGAACTGGGGATCACCGAGTTCGACGCCAGCGTCGGCGGCCTCGGTGGCTGCCCGTACGCGCCGGGTGCCAGCGGCAACCTGGCCACCGAGGAGGCGGTGCACATGCTGCACGACATGGGCATCGACACCGGCATCGACCTGGACGCCCTGATCGAGGCCGCCGAACTGGCCGAGACTCTGGTGGGCAAGCAACTCCCGTCCGGAGTCCTCCGGGCCGGCCCCCGAACCCGCCTGACCCCCCGCCCCGCCTGACCGGCCCCCTCCCACCCCGTCTCCCCGCTCTGTTGATCAAGGAGTTCGTGTCCTCCGGGGGCCCGAACGAGGACGCGAACTCCTTGATCAACGAAGTGAGCGGGGGTGGGTGGGGTGCGGGGGCGTGGTGGGGTGCCGGGGATGGTGCGGGTGGGGTAGCCTAACGATCGTTCAGGTCGGTGGGCGCCCTGTGCGGGGGCCGTGGCAACGGGAGTCGGCGTGACGCTCGACGGTGAAGCTCTGGAGCAGCTACGCAAGCGCGCCCGCGCCGGCGGTGCGGACAAGTACCACGCGGCAAACGCCGCGAAGGGGAAGCTGTTCGCCCGCGAGCGTGTGGCGTACCTGGTCGACGAGGGCTCCTTCGTCGAGGACGGGCTCTACGCCAACGCGATGGCCGACGGGCTGCCCGCCGACGGCGTGGTCACCGGCACCGCCACGATCGACGGCCGCCAGGTCTGCCTGATGGCCAACGACTCCACGGTCAAGGCCGGCAGCTGGGGTGCGCGTACCGTCGAGAAGATCATCCGGATCATCGAGCGGGCCTACGCGACCGGCGTCCCGATGGTCTACCTGGTCGACTCGGCCGGCGCCCGGATCACCGACCAGGTCGACCTGTTCCCGGGCCGCCGCGGCGCCGGCAAGATCTTCTGGAACCAGGTCCGCGCCTCCGGCTCGATCCCGCAGGTCTGCGCGCTGTTCGGGCCGAGCGCGGCGGGCGGGGCGTACATCCCGGCGTTCTGCGACGTGGTCGCCATGGTGGACGGCAACGCCAGCATGTACCTCGGCTCCGACCGGATGGTCGAGATGGTCACCGGCGAGAAGACCACGCTGGAGGCGATGGGCGGCGCGAAGGTGCACTGCGCCGAGTCCGGCGTGGGTCACTTCCTCTGCAAGACCGAGAACGACGCGCTCGACGTGGTGCGGACGTACCTGTCCTACCTGCCGTCGAACTGGAAGCAGGACCCGCCGGCGGCCGAGGCGGTGGCCGCGCCGGAGAAGGCCGACCTGGCCGCGCTGGTCCCGGCCAGCGAGCGGCAGGCGTTCGACATGCGCCGGTACGTCAAGGGCCTGCTCGACTCCGGCAGCTTCTTCGAGATCCAGGCGCTGTGGGCCAAGGAGCTGACCATCGGGTTCGGCCGGCTCAACGGCGAGGTCGTCGGCGTGGTCGGCAACAACTCGATGTTCAAGGGCGGCGTGCTCTTCGTCGACTCGGCCGACAAGGCGACCCGGTTCGTGCAGCTCTGCGACGCGTTCAACGTGCCGCTGCTGTTCCTCAGCGACGTGCCGGGGTTCATGGTCGGCAGCGTGGTGGAGAAGCAGGGCATCATCCGGCACGGCGCGAAGATGATCACGGCGATCTCCGAGGCGACCGTACCCAAGATCTGTGTGGTGGTCCGCAAGGCGTACGGCGCGGGTCTCTACGCGATGGCCGGTCCCGGCTTCGAGCCGGACGCCACGATCGCGCTGCCCACCGCGAAGATCGCGGTGATGGGCGCGGAGGCCGCCGTCAACGCGGTCTACGCCAACAAGATCGCCGCCATCTCCGACGAGGCCGAGCGGGCCGCGTTCGTGGCCGCGAAGCGCGAGGAGTACGAGCGCGACATCGACGTGGTGCGCCTCGCCAGCGAGCTGGTGGTGGACGCGATCGTCGAGCCGCACGAGCTGCGCGCCGAGCTGGTACGCCGGTTCACCGCCGCGCGCGGCAAGGAGCGGCACTTCTCCCGGCGCCGGCACGGCGTCACTCCCGTCTGACCCGGTAAGGAAGGGCCCCCTCTTAACGCCTGGTGCATGTAAAGGGCCCCCTCCTAACGCTTCAGCCGCTCCCGGCGTCACGAGCGCCCGGCGGCCCGCCCTTTCCAGGAGGATCGACATGGACTTCCGGCTCGACGAGGAGCAGCAGGCGCTGCGGGAGAGCGTCCGGGAATTCGCCCGCGAGGTGGTGGCGCCCACCATCGCCGAGCACTACGAGCAGCACACCTTCCCGTACGAGATCGTCCGTCAGATGGGCAAGATGGGCCTGTTCGGGCTGCCCTTCGCGGAGGAGCAAGGCGGCATGGGCGGCGACTACTTCGCGCTCTGCCTGGCGCTGGAGGAGCTGGCCCGGGTCGACTCCAGCGTGGCCATCACGCTGGAGGCGGCGGTGTCGCTCGGCGCGATGCCGATCTACCGCTTCGGCACCGAGGAGCAGAAGGCGCAGTGGCTGCCGAAGCTGCTCAGCGGTGAGGCGCTGGCCGGGTTCGGGCTCACCGAGCCGGGCACCGGGTCGGACGCGGGCGGCACCCGGACGCGCGCGGTCCTGGACGGCGACGAGTGGGTCATCAACGGCTCGAAGGCGTTCATCACCAACTCCGGCACCGACATCACCGCGCTGGTCACAGTCACCGCCGTCACCGGTACGCGGCCGGACGGCGGCAAGGAGCTGTCCACGATCATCGTGCCGTCCGGTACGCCCGGCTTCACCGTCGCGCCCGGCTACTCGAAGGTCGGCTGGAACGCGTCGGACACCCACGAGCTGACGTTCGACGACTGCCGGGTGCCGGCGGCCAACCTGCTCGGGGAGCGCGGCCGGGGCTTCGCCCAGTTCCTGCGCATCCTGGACGAGGGCCGGATCGCCATCGCGGCGCTCGCCGTCGGCCTGGCCCAGGGCTGCGTGGACGAGTCGATCAAGTACGCGAAGGAGCGCCAGGCGTTCGGCCAGCCGATCGGCAACTACCAGGCCATCCAGTTCAAGATCGCGGACATGGAGATGAAGGCGCACACGGCCCGGCTGGCCTACTACGACGCGGCCGCCCGGATGCTCGCCGGCGAGCCGTTCAAGCGCCAGGCGGCCATCGCCAAGCTGCACGCCTCCACAGTCGCTGTGGACAACGCCCGCGAGGCGACGCAGATCCACGGCGGGTACGGCTTCATGAACGAGTACCCGGTGGCCCGCTTCTGGCGCGACTCCAAGATCCTGGAGATCGGCGAGGGCACCAGCGAGGTGCAGCGCATGATCATCGCCCGCGATCTCGGCATGTGAGGACGCCCGGAACCGCGCCCTGTCGGATATCGGCAGTGGACGGTCGGGTGGTTGACGATGGGCTGTGGAGCGTCGGAGTCCATCCGTAATCTTCGTGCCCATGACTCCGGATCATGACCGTGCGCGGGGCCCAGGCGGTCGTACCGGTCTGTCCGACCTGCTGCGCGGGCACCGGCTCGCCGTCGGCCTGACCCAGGCCGAGCTGGCGGGCCGGGCCGGCGTGGGCGTACGGACGGTCCGCGATCTGGAACGGGGGCGGGCCACCCGGCCCCAGCGCACCACAGTCGACCTGCTGGCCGACGCGCTCGGCCTGAGCGGTGACGAGCGGCGGGAGTTCGTCGACACCGCCCGGCCCGCGGCATCCCGCCTCCCCGCAGCCGGTGCCGCCGCCGACGATCCGCCGGTGGCGCTGCCCCAGCCCGTACCGCTGCTCGGCCGGGAACGGGACGTGGCGGAGGTGTCCGGGCTGCTCGACGCGTACCCGGTGGTGAGCCTCGTGGGGCTCGCCGGGGTGGGCAAGACGGCGCTGGCCGTCACCGTCGCGCACGCGGTGGCGGCCCGCCACCCGGCGGGCGTGGCCGGGGTGCTCGTGGGCGAGGGCTCGGACGCCGCCGACGTACTCGCCGCGTCGGCGTCGATGTTCGGCGTGAACCGGCTGGCCGACCTGTCCTGCCGGATCGGCGGCCGGCGGGCGCTGCTGCTCGTCGACGCCGTCGACCGGGCGCCGGAGCCGGTGGCCGAGGCGCTCCGCGTCCTGACCGCCGCCGTGCCGACGCTGCGGGTGCTGGTGACCGGCCGCCGCCCGGTCGGCCTGGCCGGCGAGATGGTCCGGCCGGTCGCGCCGCTTGACGTACCGCCGGCCGGCACCGAACCCGCCGACCGGGCCGACCTGGACCGCTGGCCGGCGGCGGCGCTGTTCGCCGCCCGCTTCGCCCAGGCCCGCCGGGAACCACCGACCCCGGCCGAGTTGCCGGCGCTCGCCGCGCTCGTGCGCCGGCTCGGCGGACTGCCGCTCGCCATCGAGCTGATGGCGGCACGGGGACGCATCCTCGACGTCACCGAGCTGCTCGACCGCTACGGCGACCGCGTCCTGGACCTGACCGGCGTACGCCCCGGCTGGGAGCCCGCCGACCCGTCCGCCGGTACTGTGACGCTGCGCGACGCCGTGGCGACCAGCTATCACCTGCTCGCCAACGCCGACCGGGCGGCGCTGCGGCGGCTGTCCGCGTTCCGTAACCGCTGGTCGGTCGAGCTGGCCGAGGACCTGCTCGCCGACGGCGGCCGGCGGTGGGACGCCGCGCCGATGCTGGACCGGCTGCGCGAGCTGGGCCTGCTGAGTGTCAGGGGCACCGGCCCGTTCCGGTTCCGTCTGCTGGACGCGGTCCGTGACTTCGCCGCGGAACAGGCCGACCTGGAGGGCGAGACCGCCCGGATCCGGATGCGGCACGCCGCGGTGATCGCCGGTCTGGTCCACCGCACCGCGCCGGGGCTGGTGGGCGCACAGATGTCCGGCGCGGTGCACGTGCTCGACGAGGCGACGAGCGACATCACCGCCGCGCTGGCGTACGCCGCCGAGCACGCGCCGGAGACCGCGCTCCTGCTCGCCGCCTCACTGCCCCGGTGGTGGCGGCTGCGCGGGCGGGACGTGTCCGGCCGGCGCCGGCTGCGGCGGCTGCTCGCCGATCCGCGTACCGCTGCTGCCCGGCCCACGCTGCGGGCCTGGGCCATGCTCGGCGCGGCCCGGCTCGCCGCCGAGCACGGCGCGGGCGCGGAGGAACTCCCGGCGGCCCGGGCCGCCCTGGTCGTCTTCGCCGAGGCGGGCGACGTGACCGGCGAACTGTCCGCCCGGTCCGTGCTCTGCGCGCTGCTGCTCGGGCTCGGCGCGCACGACGAGGCCCGCGAGCAGGCCGAGGCCGCACTGGCCTCGGCCACCCGGCACCACCGGGTACGCGAGATGGCCGTCGCCCAGGCGCACCTGACCTGGCACGACGTACGCGAAGGTCGGCTGGCCGGTGCCCGGCGGCGGCTGGCGACTGTCGACCGCCTGGCGGCACAGTGCGGTGACCAGCGCCTGCGTGTGCTGGCGCGTGCCGATCAGGCCGAGCTGACCCGCCTGGAGGGCCGATACGCCGAGGCGGTCGAGCAGGGTCGCCGGGTGGCGGCCGCGCTCGCGGAGCTGGGTGATCCCGGGCGGCGGCGCCGGACGGTCGGCGCGGTCGGGCTGGCGCTCGCCCACGCCGGGCGCACCGACGAGGCGCTGGCCACGATCGCCGAGCTGTGGCCGTCGGGAGTGGTGCCGGGCCGGCGCCGTCCACCGGCCGTGGAGATGCTCGATCCGCCGGGCCCGGGTGGGGACGCGCGCACCGAGGACGCGCTGCGCGGGTTGATCGAGGGGCACGTGGCGCTGCACCGGGGAGACCGGGAGCTGGCGGCGGAGTGGTTCGCCGCGGCTGCCGACGCGGCCGAGGGTGTCGCCGACCGGCGGGATCTGGTCGAGGCGCTGGTGGGGCTGGCGGTCAGCACCGCTGATCCGGCCGTGCTGGATCGGCTGGACGCGGCGCGACAGGTCACCGGCGTCAGCCTGCTGCCGCAGGAGGAGGAGTTGCTGTTCTCCCTGACGGCCCGACGGGGGCGATGAGCGTCTTGTCGTCACCCCGGTGGGTCGCGGTGGCCGCACTGCGCGTCGGCCGGCACGGGAGGGGCGGAGGGCGCGGGGGTGGCGCGAGCGAAGTAGCCCCCTGGTACTGCCCCTCGCTCCACGCTCGCGCCAGCACCCCCCGGTGCCCCCCGCTGCCGGAAGACTACCGAGGTCGGACGACCGATTCGCGAATATGTGGACCGCTTTGTCCGGCCGTTCGGGCGGTTCTGCCGGTCATTCTGCCGGTGACCGGCAGGTAGTGCCCGGCAGGTCGCGGACCGTCAGGCGGCGTCCTCGACCGGCTCGGTGCTGCCGGCGGTGGCGCCCGGATGGACCGCGTCGCGTACCCGGCGCAGCCCGTCCAGCAGCCCGTCGAGCTGCGCCGGGTCGAGCTGGCTGGTGAACCACTGCTCGATGATCCGCAGATGGCCGGGAAGGACGTCGTCCAGCCGGCTGAGCCCGGCGGTGGTCACCACCGCGAAGGAGCTGCGCCGATCGGACGGGCAGGCACGCCGGCAGATCAGCCCGTCCCGCTCCATCCGGTCGACCACGCGGGTCACGCCGCTGGTGGAGAGCGAGGTCTGCGCGGCCAGGTCGGTCATCCGCAGCTGGTTGTTGGGTGAGCGGGCGAGCCGGGTCAGCACCTCGAACTCGACCGGGGAGAGGCCGTGCTCCTCGAACTGGGCGGCGAACCGGGCGGCGAGCCCGGCGTGCGCCTCGACGAGCAGGCCGACGGCGGTGATCCGGGGGTCGTCGAACACGTTCTGGTCCACGCCACCATCCTAGCAACACTTGACACGGGGAATATTGTCTCAACTATAGTTGCTCAGTCAGTCGTTGGGCTCCTAAACATTCTTCTCCGGAGGAGAGCATCATGACCAGCAGCACCGAGGCGACTACCCGCGACTGGGAGGGTCTCACCATCCCCACCCCCGGCACCTACGTGCTGGATGCCGCGCACAAGCGTGTCGGCTTCGTCGCGCGGCACATGATGGTCAGCAAGGTACGCGGTGAGTTCGCGGACGCCACCGCCACCATCACCGTCACCGACGACCCGATGCAGTCCTCGGTCACCGCCAGCATCCAGGCGGCCAGCATCAACACCGCCCAGGCGGACCGCGACGCGCACCTGCGCAGCCCGGAGTTCCTCGACGCGGAGCAGTTCCCGACGCTGGAGTTCCGCAGCACCGAGGTGAAGTCCCGCGAGGGCAACGAGTTCGTGCTCGTCGGCGAGCTGACCATCAAGGGCGTGACCCGCCAGGTCGAGCTCGAGGTGGAGTTCGAGGGCGTCGGCCGCAGTCCGTTCGGGCAGGACATCTTCGGCTTCTCCGCCTCCACCGAGATCGACCGGGAGGACTTCGGTCTGACCTGGAACGTGGCGCTGGAGACCGGTGGCGTCCTGGTCGGCCGCAAGGTCAAGATCGAGATCGAGGGTGAGGCCATCCGCCAGGGCTGAGCCCGGCACAGGCCCGCAGGGCCCGCACCGTCCCCGACGGTGCGGGCCCTGCTCGCGTACGCCCCGGCGGTGCGAATCGTCACGTGAAGTTCTCCGCACTGACGCGCTGGTGACGGCGGTGACGGGGTACAGGTGCAGACCTGTCGCCCGTCCAGCCGGGTGGCGGGGCGGGCGCACTTACGCCCACCACGTGAATGGTTCACAATGCGTTGCGGAACGGTACGGTTCCGTCGCACCGGCGCCGGGAGGACACATGGGCAGAGACGTCGAGCAGGGCGCCTTCTCCCGCGAGGATCGGGTCCGCTACCGGCAGAAGGTCCGGCGGTGCCTGGACGTGTTCGCGCTGATGCTCGACGACTTCGGCTTCGACGCCGACCGCCCGATGACCGGGCTGGAGATCGAGCTGAACCTGATCGACGCGGCCGCCGAACCGGCCATGCGCAACGACCAGATCCTCGCCGACATCGCCGACCCGCTGTTCCAGACCGAGCTGGGGCAGTTCAACCTCGAACTGAACGCCTCGCCCCGGCTCATCGAGGGCAGCGGCTTCGCCGACTACGAGCAGGACCTGCGCAGCAGCCTCAGCCGCGCCGACGAGCGGGCCGCCAAGTCCGATGCGACGATCATGATGGTCGGCATCCTGCCCACGCTCACCGAACGCCACCTGGTCGCCGACAACCTCTCCACCAACGAGCGGTACCGCGTCCTCAACGACCAGATCGTCGGCGCCCGCGGCGAGGACATCGAGCTGGACATCAACGGCGTCGAGCGGCTGCGTACGCACACCGACTCGATCGCGCCGGAGGCCGCCTGCACCAGCCTCCAGTTCCACCTCCAGGTCGCGCCGGACAGCTTCGCCGACTACTGGAACGCCTCCCAGGCCATCGCGGGCGTGCAGGTCGCCGTCGGTGCCAACTCGCCGTTCCTCTACGGCCGGCAGCTCTGGGCGGAGACCCGGATCGCGCTGTTCCAGCAGGCCACCGACACCCGCCCGGACGAGCTGAAGGCCCAGGGCGTACGGCCCCGGGTGTGGTTCGGCGAACGCTGGATCACCTCGATCTTCGACCTGTTCGAGGAGAACGTCCGCTACTTCCCGCCGCTGCTGCCCATCTGCGAGGAGGAGGACCCGGTCGAGGTGCTGCACGCCGGTGGCGTGCCCACGCTCGGTGAGCTGCGGCTGCACAACGGCACCGTCTACCGCTGGAACCGGCCGGTCTACGACATCATGAACGACCGCCCGCACCTGCGGGTGGAGAACCGGGTGCTGCCCGCCGGCCCGACAGTGGTGGACATGCTCGCCAACGCGGCGTTCTACTTCGGGCTGGCCCGCGGCCTCGCCGAGTCGGACCGTCCGATCTGGAGCCAGTTGACGTTCAGCTCGGCGGAGGAGAACTTCCACGCCGCCGCCCGGCGCGGCATCGAGGCGGTCCTGCACTGGCCCCGGCTCGGGGACGTGCCGGTCACCACGCTCGTACTCGACACGCTGCTGCCGGTGGCCGCGCAGGGGCTGAACCGGTTCGGTGTCGCCCCGGCCGAACGGGACCGCCTGCTCGGCGTGATCGAGGGCCGCTGCCGTACCGGCCGCAACGGTGCGGTCTGGCAGACCGAGACGGTGTGGGCGGCCGAGCGGAGCCGGGGCCTGGACCGGGAGGCCGCGCTGCACCACATGGTCCAGCGGTACGCCGAGCTCCAGCGCGGCAACGAACCCGTCCACACCTGGCCCGTCGACTGAGCCACACGCCGCCCCGCCGCCTCGCCCCGTCGATCTGTGAGTGGGGTTGTCAAGGGGTTTGGTGGTGGGTGGTGATGGTGCGGTAGAGCTGTCGGGCGATGTAGCGCTTGAGGCAGCG